>JAQTLJ010000066.1 GCA_028714935.1 Candidatus Margulisiibacteriota bacterium
ATCGGAAGCGAAAAATAACCAGCGGGAGATCTGGGAAGCAACAGTTGCGACCTTTATTTCCAAGCTGGTCTTTGCGCTGACCTTCGTGATCCCGGTCTTACTGTTAGAACTTGGACAGGCAATGGTGGTCGGCGTGATCTGGGGCATGACAGTCCTGGGCCTTTTGAGTTACATCCTGGCCAGGGAAGAGGGCGAAAGCCCCTGGAAAGTTGTTGGCGAACACTTGCTGATCACCTTGGTCGTGATAATCATCACGCACTACCTGGGAGAATTGATCGCGGCCGCTTTTGGGTAAGGAGAAATCTAAATGTATTTGCCGGTTATTCTAGGGACAGCAAGGGAGGGGCGGGAGTCGGAAAAGGTCGCTCGCTTTGTGCTTGAGCTGGTGAAAAGATCCGGGGCGGGAGCGGAACTGATCGATGCGCGTGATTATCGGATCGCTGCGACCAACAACACCGGAGCGATCCCGGAAGCAAAAAAGCTGGCCGAAAAGATCACCAAAGCGGACGGGATTATTATTGTCATGCCCGAATATAACCACGGTTTTTCGGGCGAGCTTAAAATGATGCTCGACCTGCTCTATAAAGAATATGCCAATAAGCCGGTAGCGATCTGCGGGGTTTCGGCGGGGCCGCTGGGCGGGGCGAGGGGAGTGCAAGCGCTAAAATTGACCTTGCTGGCTTTGCGCCTGCAGCCGATCCTGGAAACAGTTTATTTCCCCAATGTCCAGGAGCTGTTCAATGAGCAGGGCGAGATCAAGGACCGCGCTTATGAACAGAGGGTCTTGGGGATGGTTGAGGGGCTGGTCAAGCAGATAGCGAACAAAAAATAAATATGGCTTGCCATCCGAAGCTCCGACGAAGTCGGAGCGAAGGATGGAGCTGGCGGGAGTCGAACCCGCGTCCGGAAAGGCAATTGCGAAAGCCGCTACGAGCGTAGTTCCTGCTATTTATTTCGCTTAAGGTTTGACCCGGAACGAGGAATACCCTAAGCTATCCGATCTAAATTTTCCCCGACCGGCCAACCGGAGAAACCGGTCAGGTATCCGAAATTATTACGTCTTACCCGAGCTCTTCGGCGAACTCGGGGGACGGCGCGCTTATATTATTAAGCGCGGGCGAAAGCGCCCTGCAGGACATTACTGTTTAGGTAAGCCCACTGAACGCCTTCCATAGCTTGTTTTACGTCTGCATTTAGGACGTTGGCGACCGTGTTTAACGAGGCAAATCGCACCCTCGGCTCGCAGCTTGCACAACCACAACTCCCCGTCAAAACCCTTACAGCCCCCTGATCTCTTCTTTGAGCAAGCCCAGGAATGACTCCACTTGATCTGCGTTCATGTTGGCGAGTAATTCAGCGAAGGTCTGCCAGCTTTCGGCTTCTTCCATCAGGTCTTTGTTCTCTTTGATCTTTTGCAACTCGATCTCGATCTCTTCCTGCAGTTTGCGGTTGGCTTCTTCCAGCGCCGCCTGCGGTTCTTTCAGCCCGGTCAGCTCAATGACCTCTTCCAGGATCCGCTCAAATTCTTCTGCCCCGATCTCTTTTTCCTTGGCTTCGGTCGCCAGGGCAGAGAGCCGGACCGCAATGGCGCGCGCGTCCATCTCCGGGCCGCGGCCGATGTTCGGCCCTGACGGAGGAACCGGCCTTGGCTGTTTAGGGGCCTCTTCGGCCTTACCCGTTTCTTTCCCAGCCTCTTTGGGCGAGATCGGCGGCGGGATATGCGGTTTCTCTCCCGGCACTCTCATCATAGGACTTTCATCTCCTTTAAGACCATCTTGGAAATCAGCTTGCTCAACTGTGTCATCTTGACCTCTTCGCTCTGTGTCAGCGGCCGGTTCTTTATGGTCTGCATCTCTTCCTTGAGCATTTTATCGGCCTCTGAATAAACATCAGCGACAGTGTATTTCTTTTTAGCGGTTGCGGCCATAAGTTTTTCCCTTAAGTGCTTTTTCAATCTCTCTTTTAGTTGCTCTAGTTCTAAGCGCTTCACGTTTTTCGTATTTTTTCTTGGCCTTGGCTAACCCGAGCTCTACTTTTGCCCAGTTGCCCTCAAAAAAGAGCTTGAGCGGCACAATGGTCAAACCTTTTTCGGCCGCTTTGCCGGCTAATTTCAGCTGTTCCCTTTTCGTTAAGAGAACTTTCCTGGGCCGGATCGGGTCGATCTTGCTTTTGTCCGCCGTTCCCCAGGGACTGATATGCAGGCCGTAGATCCAGATCTCCCCTTTTTCGGCCCGGGCAAAGCTGTCCATCAGATTGGCGCTTCCCTGCCGGACCGACTTGACCTCTCCCCCCTGCAGCACCAATCCGGCTTTGTAAGTTTCAAGGATCTGATAATCGAACCGGGCTTTCCGGTTATCCGCGACTATCTTGAAATACTTGGGCATATTATAACAGGTTTTCTAAACCGTCAACCAGCCCTTTTACTTCTTTAACCTTCCTGATGGCCATGATCACTCCAGGCATAAAGGATTCCCGGTTGATCGAATCGTGGCGGATGGTCAGGGTCTGCCCCAGGCCGCCAAAGATGACTGCCTGGTGGGCGACCAGCCCCTGCAGGCGGACAGAATGAATGGGGATCTCTTTGCCTTTTATCCCACCGCGTTCGTTTTTGATCATTTCTGCCGTCTTTTTGGCAGTGCCGGAAGGGGCGTCAAGTTTTTTGTCGTGATGGAACTCGATGATCTCCACCTGGGGCATATAGTGGGCCGCTTCCCGGGAGAATTTCATCATCAGGACCGCGCCGATCGCGAAATTGGGCGCGACAATGCAATTGACCTTGTTCTTGGCGCAAAGCTTCTTGAGCTCGGCCAGGTTGTCCGCGGTCAGACCGGTCGTGCCGATCACCGCGTGGGCTTTATTGTCCATGATCGTCCGGGCATTTTTCAGCGCTGCAGCCGGCTGGGTGAAATCGACGACCACATTGGCTTTTGTCTCCCGGATCATTTTGCCCAGATCGTCGCCAAGGTCTGATTGGCCGACAAGCTCCAGGTCGCCTTCTTTTAAAACAGCTTTGACCGTTTCTGAGCCCATTTTCCCTTTCGCGCCGTTAACAAGAACTTTTATCTTAACCATGTTTACTTCACCCCCTCGACAGGCTCGGGGCGAAGCCCCGTATGTCCAAAGCCTCCGGCTCCACGATCTGACGCCGGCAGCTCTGCGACCTCTTCAAATGATATTTTTTCTATTTTATTGATGATCATCTGCGCGATCCGGTCGCCACGCTTGATGACCAGGTCCTGCTTGGAATGGTTCATCAAGATCACTCCAACTTCACCGCGATAGTCGGCATCAACGGTCCCCGGCGTATTTAAGATTGAAATTCCCTGCTTTAGAGCCAACCCTGATCTTGGCCGCACCTGTGCCTCATAACCTTCCGGCAACGCGATCGAGATCCCGGACGGCACCAACTTCCATTCCCCGGGAAGAATAACCAGTTCCGCTGTTACTGCGGCCAACAAGTCCATGCCGGCCGCGTGCTCGCTCATGTACCGCGGCAGCGGCAAGTCCTGGCCGTGCGGCAGACGTTTTACCTGTGCTTTCAGCATCAGCAGTGCAGCTCCTTGATCGGCAGTTCTTCGAGATCACCGATAACCGCCAGGGTTAAATATTCGTCGCGGAAAAACCGGTTTGCGAGCCTAATTATATCATCATTCCCGACTTTATCAACCTTGGCGAAAATCTCATCGATGGTCATCACGCGGTTGTAATAAAATTCGGATTTCGCCTGCCAGCTCATGCGGGAAGAGGTTGATTCCAGCCCCAGGACGAGCGAGCCTTTCAGGGATTCCCTGGCCTTGTCCAGTTCTGCCTTGGTAATGCCCTCTTTTTTCAGGTTTTTGAACTGTTCCAGGATCAGATCGATGACCTTGTTCAGGTTGTCTTTGCTCGTTCCGGCGTAAACATAAGCGATCCCGCAATTGCGGAAGGGGGAGGAAGTCGAAAAGATCGAGTAAACCAGGCCTCTTTTTTCCCTGACCTCCTGGAAAAGCCGCGAGCTCATGCTGCCGCCAAGGACATTATCCATCATTGCGTAAGGATAACGTTCCTCGTCAACCTGGGAAACGCCTTTAACCCCCAGGCAGAGGTGCAGCTGTTCGGTCTTTTTATGTTTCAGGTTTATGCTTCCTTTAAATTCGTGCGGGGGCGGGGGAGGATTGACCGCTTTGCCTTGCCAGGCTTCCAGATAGGGCTTTAATCTTTCAACCGCATCGGGCGGGATTGCTCCGGCCAGGGAAACGATAGTATTTCCGGGCGAATACCAGCTGTCGCGATAATGCAGAATATCTTCCCTGGATATCGATCTGACCGTTTCTTCCAGGCCGATAGTCGGCTTGCCGATCGGGTGGCCGTGCAGGATCTGTTCGGCAAAAAAATCATGGATCAGTTCGTCCGGCGTATCTTCATACATCTTGATCTCTTCCAAGATCACGCCTTTTTCCATCTCGATGCTCTTTGGCTCATAACGCGGGTTCAAGAGGAGGTCGCAAAGGACATCGATCGAAGTGTCAATGTGTTTATCGAGGACGACCGCGTAAAACATGGTGTTTTCTTTGCTGGTGTAGGCGTTGATCTTGCCGCCGACGGCGTCGAGCGCGTGCGCGATCTCAAAAGCGGACCGTTTGGCCGTCCCTTTAAAAGCCATGTGTTCAATGAAATGGGAGATGCCGCTCTCTTTGGCTGTTTCATTGCCGGAGCCGGCGCCGATCAGTATCCCCATCGAGACCGAGCGCATTGTGGGGATCTCTTCGGTGATGATCTTCAGGCCGTTGCTTAATGTGAATTTTTGGGCATTGGGTATGATAGTCATTGGTAAAGGTTGTGCTTCCTGATATAGTTGGCTACGGATTTTGGGATCAGCCGGCTAACGGATCGGCCGGCTTTCAGCTTTTCCCTGATCTCGGAGGCGGAAATGTTCTCGCGCAATTCCATCAAGTGGATCTGGTCGACCTCTTTCTGGAGCGGCGGGAACTTGACCAGGCGCCGGAAGGTCCGGATCCTGGTGCCGGGCCGCGTGCCGACGATAAATTCGCAGAGCCGGAACAGCTCCAGCGGTTTTTTCCAATCCAGGATCTCGTTGATCGAATCAAGCCCCATGATATAAAAAAGCTTGGCCGACTTGCCGTATTTCCTTTTCAGCGCGGTGAAAGTGTCGACCGCGTAGGAAAATCCCGGCCGGTCAAGCTCGATGCGCGAAACCGTGAAGCCTTTCATTCCTTTGATTGCCAGCCTGACCATTTTATAGCGGTGTTCCTTGTCGATGACTTCGGTCGGTCTTTTATGCGGCGGGTTGCCGGAAGGGATAAAAATGATATGGTCGAGGGCGAACTCAGCTTTCGCAGCTTTAGCTAAAGCAAGGTGGCCCTTGTGGACCGGATTGAACGTGCCGCCCATGATCCCAATGCGCTTCATGCGTTCCTGACCTGCCCGGTCCCTTCAACCAGGTATTTGTAGGAGGTCAATTCCGGCAGGCCCATGGGGCCCCGGGCGTGGAGCTTCTGGGTGGAAATACCGATCTCAGCGCCAAAACCGAATTCAAATCCGTCAGTAAACCGGGTGGAAGCGTTGACATAAACCGCTGCCGCATCAATATTGTCCTGAAATTTCCGGGCGGCTTTTTTATCTTTGGTTATGATCGTTTCCGAGTGCTTGGTGCCGTATTGAGTGATATGCTCGATCGCTTCATCGATACCGGAAACGACCTTGATCGCCAGGATCAAGGCGAGGAACTCTGTTTGCCAATCTTCCTCCGTGGCCGCTTTGATCAAGGGCAAGATCTTCATGGTTTTGGGGCAGCCCCGCAGTTCGACATTGGCCTGGTCCAGTTTTTTCTGGACCAAGGGCAGGAATTCCGCGGCAACGGCATCGTCAACCAGGAGCGTTTCGATCGCGTTGCAGACGGAGGGGCGGGAGACCTTGGCGTTATAAACGATCTCTACCGCCATCTTTAAGTCCGCGGTCTTTTCCACATAGGCGTGGCAGTTGCCTTCACCGGTCTCGATCGTCGGGACCTGGGCGGCTTTAATAACAGCCTGGATCAGGGATTTCCCGCCGCGCGGGATCAAGACATCAACATAGGCGCGGGCTTTCATCAGCTCTTCCGCTGATTCACGGTTGGTGCTGTGGATCAGCTGGACACTGCCATCCGGGATACCGGCAGAATAAGCGGCCTCCGACAGGAGTTTGGCGATCTCAATATTCGATTGGATAGCGTCTGACCCGCCGCGGAGGATAACCGCGTTGCCTGATTTCAAACAAAGGGCGATGGAATCCGCGGTCACGTTGGGCCGCGCCTCATAAATGATCCCGATGACTCCCAGGGGGACCCTGACTTTCTTGATCTTCAGGCCGTTAGGCCGTTTCCCTTCAGCCAGGATCTCGCCGACAGGGTCGGGAAGGGCTTTAACAATATTAAGGCCCTCGACCATTCCTTTGATCCGTTTACCGTCGAGCGCCAGGCGGTCAAGCAGAGTCTTGGACAGCCCTTTTTTCTCCCCGGCTTGCAGATCGATGGCGTTGGCTTCAAGTATGATCCTGGCGTTCTTGTCCAGCGCTTCGGCCATTTTTTCTAACGCGTAGTTTTTGATGTCGGTCGGAGTAACGGCCAGTTTCCTGGAGGCTTTTTTAGCGCTTTGGCCTTTTTGGGCGACTTCTGAAGCGGTCATAGTGCGGTTATTATAACACTAAAAAAATGAAATATTAAGCAAAAAATGACGATAATAATATTAGGAATGCCATGAGAGTATCAGCCGTAGACAATAATAAATTTAGTCGGCCATATCTTAAATTACGATGGTCCGGGATCAATTTCAAGTTTATCCGCCCGGTTTTTATTGCCGCCACAAATTCATTGTCTTTTTTACCCAAACCGATCCTCGACACCATGCGGATCGGCGCCTTTTTACATGTTCCCCGCGGCGAAAATATGTCTGAGGCAGTCCCGCTGTTTAGGAATGTAGAGGAACTGGCGGCTCAGGC
>JAQTLJ010000067.1 GCA_028714935.1 Candidatus Margulisiibacteriota bacterium
GTCCTGATCAGCTCTTTATCGCTTTCAAGGATATGCCAGAGGTTTTTTCCGGGGCCGACTTTTTCGGCTTTCAGTTTGGCCGGATTGATGCGGGCCAATTTTCCCTTCAGTATCTCATTCTCCAGATAAGCTTTAAATTCCTCCGCCATGCTTTCGCTGTAAAACGCTTCCTTGTAATCTTCAATTTTGACAACCAGCGCCTGCATGATACCGTTAACGTCTTTTTGCTCGAACAGCTTATATACCGCTTTGGCGTAAGCGATCACGCCGCTCTCCCCGGTCGCGCCCGCTTCCAAAAAATGCCGGCTGAAGTTCAAAGTGGACCTGAACTGCCGGCTGATCTTGACCGGCTTTGGCCCCGCCAGATCACGGTCCTTGATCTCGACCGATACCAGATTGCCGCGCTCGTTCGTTTGGGCGATCTCTCCCAACCCCAATTCAGAAACACCAAGCAAAAAATCGGCCGTTTTAGCGCGGTTAGCCTTATACACTTCCACCTGGACCTCGTTCTCCCCGATGAGCCAGGGATTTAACGGCGCGGTGCCGGTAGTTTGCTGCCCGTTCAATTTGGTGATCAAGAAGCCATTGACGCGGACTTCCCCTTTTAAGTTGTCGCCGTTCCACATGATCTGATAAACGATCTTCTTGTTATCCATCTTGCTGTCACCTGCGCTTTCTTCGGCTGCCGAGCCAGCCAAAAATATTAAGAGGGCCAAGAAACATAAGCTGGTTTTTTTTCTTATCATGTGATCATTTCCTGATAATTGATTCGACCGCAACCTCCTTCTTGTTTTGCCGGTCATACCTGATATTCAAGTTCGCGCCCGGCTGGAACTGCGGCAGATAGACGGGGGAGATCACCATGAACAAGGTCGTCTCATAGACTTCGCCCGAAGCGGTCGTCACTTTAAGGTCCAGTTTACAGCGCGGCTGATCATTGACCAGAACGCCGGTCGGCGCAATATTGAGGACTTCCGCCTGGCCCGGCAGGCCGTTTTCCAATATCCTGTTCTGCTGCAGCTGGGGGCCGAAGATAAACACCACGGCCACGGCGACCATCATGATAGAAAATATTATCCAGACCGCCGGCAATAATCGCACTTTGTCGATCCCTGTCCGGCCAGTTTCCGGACGGAAAGTTAACAGGGTAACGCCCAGCCAGATCAGCTCCAGGTCAAGTATTAATAACAGCAGGAAAACGACTATTTTTTGCAGAGGCACTTGCGCTAACAGCTGCTCTACAATACTAATACCCAGCGCCCCCTGCATGTAAAGGAAATACATAAATGTTAAAACAATCAATAAAGATGTTGCTTCAATGGCGATCATGCCCGATAACTTGGGATTGAACTGTTTATTGCTGGTTATCATCCGAAAAGCCGAGATCCGCAGGTAATTAGCGAACGCCAAGATCAGGAGCAAGAATGTTATTTCCATCATGCCAATCCCCAACATATTATTAACCTCCATAAAATGATTTGGGAAATTATAGCATATATATATATTAAAGTGATTAATTCCATTGACCCGCTTAAAATAAGACGATAAATAATTTGATTTTGCTTGTTGTTCCTGATAAAATCATTGCTAAATGGACCTTTTTTCAAAAGAACCGGACCTCTTATCGCTTACCTACGAAGAAGTCAAGGCGATCGCCGACAAATGTAAAAAATGTCCTCTGTCTAAAGGCCGCAATAAGGTCGTGTTCGGCAACGGGCCGGTCCCCTGCGACCTGATGCTGATCGGCGAAGCGCCGGGAGCCGAGGAAGACCTGCAAGGCCTCCCTTTTGTCGGCCGGGCGGGACAGCTCCTGACCCAGATCCTGGCTTCGGTCGAGATAAAACGACCGGACAACATTTATATCGCCAACACCGTAAACGGCCGGCCGCCTGATAACCGGGCTCCGCTCGCTTCCGAACAAGAGGCCTGCGCCCCCTACCTCGAAGCTCAGATCAAATTTGTTAAACCAAAAATAATCCTGTTGGCCGGCGCCCCCGCGGTCAAAGCAATACTAAAGTCGGACGAACCGATGACTAAACTGCGCGGCCAGTGGCTGAAACTGCCGGGGACAGAGATCTCGGTCATGCCGCTCTTCCACCCAGCCTATCTCCTGCGCAACCCCTCAAAGGAAAAAGGCAAACCTAAATGGCTGACCTGGCAGGACATGCAGGAAGTCAAGAACGCGCTCAATTATTACCGCCAGGTCGCGGAACTATCCAAAGAAAGCAAAGACTGATGGCCGCCAAAGTATTCTTCACCAAAGAATTAAATAATCTAGCCGCCCTCTTCGATGCTGCTCAAACCGGAAAGATCATCAAAGCGGGAGAGCTCGTTGCCTTAAAGATCCATTTCGGCGAACCCGGCAACCAAGCTTATCTTAAACCCGATCGGGTAAAACCGCTGGTCAAGAAAGTTAAAGCTTTGGGCGGCAAGCCTTTCTGGACCGACGCCAATACGCTTTACCACGGTAAACGCAGCGATACTAAGACCCATTTAATGACCGCCCACAATCATGGCTACACGCTTAACCGGACCGGGGCCGAGGTCGTTATTTCTTCCGGCGCCCCCGACGCCGCCGCAATGCTGGTCATTACGCATTTCAAGGGACACGAGCTGACCGGCTTTGGCGGGGCGCTGAAAAACGTCGGGATGGGCTGCGCCAGCCGGGCGGAGAAACTGGAGCAGCATTCCGACTGCGACCATTGCCCAGCTAAACCGACTTGCAAAAAAAAAGAAAAGCTGGAAGCCTGCTGGGTCGGTTCTTCGCAGGTCGTCCAGAAAAATATTATTGATCACGCGGTCAGGGTCATCAGACATTTCGGCGGCAAGACCGCGTTCATCAGCTTCATTACCGACGTTTCCGAGAACTGCGATTGCTACGCTTTTAACTCGGAGCCGATCGTCCCCGACCTCGGGATCCTGGCATCATGCGACCCGATAGCACTTGACCAAGCCTGCGTTGATATGGTAAATAATACAGCTGGCCGGATCAAGGCAACCGATAAATTCAAGGCCCTCTACCCCAAAGTGGACTGGAATATCCAGCTCCAATACGGCGCAGAGCTCGGCCTCGGCCAGAGAAAGTACGAACTGAGCGAAATATGATCGCTGACCTTATCAGAGACGACCAATTTATTGAGCTTGAAAAGGAATATAAATTTCTCGCCCGGGCCAGAGGCGAACAGCTGGCCAACGGCGAATATGTTATCGTCGACGTAGAAACCACCGGCCTGGAACCGGCCCAGTCCGAGCTGACGGAGATCGGCGCGCTAAAGATCAAGGCCGGCGAGATCAAAGATATCTTCAGTTCGCTTATCCGGCCCAAGAACCCTATCCCGCCTGAGATCACCAGGCTGACCGGCATCGATGACGCGATGGTCAAGGATTTTCCGGGCGCCGGCCCCATTCTGGAAAAATTCTCCCTTTTCGCCGGGCCCAATATAATCATCGCCCACAACACCGACTTCGACGTTCCTTTTCTCAAGCATCATCTAAAACAGACCAGCGGCCGGGAACTGAACAATGAGACGATCTGCACTTTAAAAACCTCCCGCCTGCTCCTGCCAAATTTGCCTAACCATAAGCTCCATACTATTGCTCAGCACTTCGGCCTGACCGCACAGAACCGGCACCGCGCCATGGGCGATGTGGAACTGACCTTCCAGATCTGGCTCAAATTCATCGACCTGTTAAAAGACAAAGGGATCATGACCAAACGGGAACTTGACGCTTTAACTTCGCAGTTGTAGGATAAAGCCATGGATTTTATCAACGAGACGTGGAATAAGGCCAAACGGCTGAATAAAGTGATCGCTCTCCCCGAAGCGGATGATCCCCGGACCCTTAAAGCAGCTGAGATCATCCTGCAAAGCAGACTGGCCAGGGTCGTCCTGGTCGGCGACCGTACGGTCATTAATAAAGTCGCCCAGGAACACAATGTTGATCTCTCTTCTATCCCCATTATTGTCCCGCGAGAACACCCTCAGCTTGATAAGTACACTCAGATCCTCAAGGATAAACGGGCCGCCAAGGGGATGACGATCGAAAAAGCGCGCCATCTGTTGACCGATGATTATCCCTACTTCGCCGCCATGATGGTCGACCAGGGCGAAGCGGACGGCCTGGTCACCGGCGCGACCCATTTTACCGCCGATACGCTGCGCGCCACGATCGAGTGTATCGGCAAGGCTCCCGGCCAATCGATCATTTCCAGCTTTTTCGTCATGGTCTTGAATGAAAAGAGCTTTATCGAGGACGGCCTCCTGTTTTACGCCGACTGCGGCGTTGTTCCCAACCCGAGCGCTGAACAGCTGGCCGATATCGCCATCCAGACCGCCGATTCGTACACCAAACTGATCGGCAAAGAGCCGCGGGTCGCCATGCTCTCTTTCTCGACCAAGACATCGGCCGTTCACCCTGATGTCGATAAGGTCATCCAGGCGACGGAGATCGCCAAAAAGAAAAAACCGGACCTGATCCTGGACGGGGAGCTACAGGTCGACGCGGCGCTGGTCCCCAAAGTCTCCCAGCGCAAAGCGCCCGGCAGCCCGGTCGCCGGCCACGCTAATATTCTTATCTTCCCGGACCTTGACGCCGGCAATATCAGTTATAAGATCACCGAACGGTTGGCCGGCGCCCAAGCCTTTGGCCCGATCCTGCAGGGCGAAGCTAAACCGGTCAATGACCTCTCCCGCGGCTGCTCGATCGACGATATCGTCAATGTAGTCGCCATCACCGCTGTACAGGCACAATGAATCACGAGTCGCTAGTCGCAAGCCTGCTGGAAAAGATCATCAAGAAAAATATCGACCAAGCTGAAGTTTATCTTTCGTCCACAAAGACGCTCAAGATCGATGTCCATGAACAGAAAGTTGAATCAATCGATGAAATTAGGGATCAGGGATTAGGGATCAGGGTCATCCGCGATAAAAAACTTGGGTTTGCTTACACTTCGGATTTTGATGATTATGTCCTGGCAGAAACAATCAGCCGGGCGGTCGAAAACGCTAAAAGCTCCGAAGCCGATGGGTCTAACCTGCTCCCGGGTTCGCAGGCAAATGAACCCCTGCGTTTATTCGATCCCAAGATCAATGATACTCCCATCGAACAGAAGATCAAATTAGCCCTCAGTATCGAGGCGTCCGCTTATAAAGCAGACCAGCGCATCAAAAAAACCGACAAGGTCACCTACTCCGATTCGGAAAGCGAGATCTCTATCGCCAATTCCCACGGCTTGCGCGGCAATTACAGAACAAATTCCTGCGGCGCATTCGCGGAGGTGATTGCCGTCCAGAACGGCGAGATGGAATCCGGCATGGGGATGAATTATGTGAAACTTTTTGACAACCTTAAGCCGGAGGCGATCGGCCAAGAAGCGGCCAACCGCGCGCTGGAACTGCTCAACGCCGGCCTTGTCCCGACCCAGAAGCTCCCCCTCGTATTTGAGCCTTTCGTTGCCTCACAAA
Source organism: Candidatus Margulisiibacteriota bacterium (assembly GCA_028714935.1). Classification (GTDB taxonomy): domain Bacteria; phylum Margulisbacteria; class WOR-1; order O2-12-FULL-45-9; family O2-12-FULL-45-9; genus JAQTLJ01. Next base: position 5,466 of record JAQTLJ010000067.1, read on the forward strand.
TCCTGGAGGTGCTGGCTACGGCGCTGTCTTCTGATGCGGTCCAAAAGGGAAAATCATTATTTGCCGATAAAATGGATAAGGCGGTCGGTTCCAGCCTGTTGAATATCATTGATAACGGCCGATTGCCCGGCGGCCTGGAAAGCTCTCCTTTTGACGGCGAAGGCGTGGCCACCCAGGAGACAAAGCTGATCGAGAACGGGGTGGTCAGGAATTTTCTTTTCAATTTTTATACCGCGAATAAGGGCGGATCAAAGTCAACCGGCAACGCGGTCCGCGCCTCATTCAAATCACCGCCCGCGGTCGGGCCCACCAACCTTTACATCGCAACGGGGTCTCAAGAACCGGGCGCAATTATCAAATCGCTGACCAAAGGATTATATATTACCAGCCTGATGGGCATCCATACCGCCAATCCGATCTCCGGCGACTTTTCCTTCGGCGCTGCCGGCCTGATAATCGAGAACGGTAAAAAGGGGTATCCGGTCCGGGGTGTAACAGTCGCTGGGAATCTGATCGAAATGCTGAAGGGGCTGGAAGCGGTCGGCTCAGACCTCCGGTTTATCGCCAATATCGGCTCACCCACCCTGCTGATCTCCGGCCTGACTATCAGCGGAGGCTAAAATAATGAAGATTCGCGCAAATTATGGTAAAATAGAAATACCGCCAAGGAGTAAACATGACCAGGATCATAAAAATATTTGACACAACCTTAAGGGACGGCGAGCAATGCCCCGGCGCTTCGCTCAACCCTGAAGAAAAACTGGAGATCGCCCGGCAGCTCGCTAAGCTCAACGTTGACGTGATCGAAGCCGGCTTTGCCATCGCTTCACAGGGTGACTTTAACGCCATCAAGGCGATCGCCCAGCAGATCAAAGGTCCCCAGATCTGCTCGCTCGCCCGCTGCCGCAAAGAAGATATCGCCCAGGCATGGGAAGCGGTCAAATATTGCGACCGGCCGCGCATCCATATCTTCCTGGCCACCTCCCCGATCCATATGGAAAAGAAGCTCAAGATGACGCCAGACCAGGTCTACAAACAGGCGGTCGAGATGACTAAATACGCCTGCTCGCTCTGCCCTGACGTCGAATTTTCTCCCGAAGACGCCGGCCGCTCTGATCCGGAATTCGTTTATAAAGTCATTGCCGGCGTCATTGAAGCGGGAGCTAAAACTGTCAATGTCCCCGACACTGTCGGTTATACCTCACCCTGGGAATTCGGCAAACTGATCGAGAATATCATCAAGCAAGTCCCCCAGATCAAGGAGAAGAACGTCACGATCAGCGTGCACGTTCACAACGACCTTGGTTTGGCGGTCGCCAATTCACTCGCCGCCGTCATGGCCGGCGCCAGCCAGGTTGAATGCACGATCAATGGGATCGG
>JAQTLJ010000068.1 GCA_028714935.1 Candidatus Margulisiibacteriota bacterium
AATCAAGACGGTCGCAGATCTCGATCACCGACTTGTTCCGGCCGAAAACATTGACGATCTCATAGTCGATATCTTTTTTAAGCTCGAGTACGAGGCGCAGGGTGCCGTTAACCTGTTTAAGGGATAGGGCTTTGATCCGTTTAGAATTGATCTTTGGGAGAGAAAGGTCCCGGGCGGCCTCAGCGCCGGGCAGATCAATTATCAGCTGGTCTTCCAGCAGGAGCCCTTTTGCCTGAACGTTGTCCGAAGTATAAATATCCAGATAATCAAAGCCGCGGTCGCGCGAGGCTTCGATCGCGGTGACCCGGGGGTTATCGGCGAATGCCAAGCTCGCCACAAGCCAATGACAAATGATGCCGGAAATTAATATTCGCTTAAGCATAGGTTTTAATCATCTTCAGTAAGATTTCCCGGTCATTCAGTTTTGGATCGTCGAGCACCTTTTCCAGGAGATCATCAAGGACGCGCCCGATCTTTGGCCCGGCCGGGATGTTCAGCGTTTGCATAACATCATTGCCGTCGACCTTAAGGTCAGAAACATGCAGGGCGTTTTGCTCCTCAACGATCTTGTGGATGCGCTTTTGGAGTTCAACGAGGTAATGGGAGTCGATCTCCCGCTCCATTGCCCGGGTGTCAGCTTCTCTCAAGGCAAACAGGGCCTTGATGTTGCCGAGGCCGACCCGGCGGATAAAACGGCGGACAGCGGCATCGCTCCACTCCGAGGTGTAATTGAACATATGGTTGCCGATCAGATTGCTGACTTTGCCGATCTCTTCATTGCTGAACTTAAGCCGTTTCAGGATGTTCTCTGCGGTTTCCATGCCGACCTGATCGTGGTTGTAGTAGGTAAAATCCTTTTTGCATGAAGGTTTGGAAATATCATGCAGCAGCGCGGCCAGGCGAATAACGATATCGCCTTTTGGCGCCGCGTCGCAGGAGTGCAGGCTGTGCCAGTAAACATCATACTTATGGAACTCCGGCGGCTGCTCAACGCCCCAGCAGGCTTCGAGTTCCGGCAGGATCTGCTTTAAGAGGCCGGAGCGGCGCATTAATTCAAAGCCGATCGACGGTTTTTCGGCCGCCAGCATCTTGACCAGTTCATCGTGGAGCCTTTCCGGTGCGACTTTTTTGGTGACATCAAGTGTCTGGCCGATCGCTTCAAAGGTACGTTGTTCGATCTCGAATCCCAGCTTGGCGGCGAAACGGCAGGCGCGGACAGAGCGCAGGCCGTCTTCGCGGAAGCGTTCAATTGGATCACCGACCGTCCTGATCACTTTATTGTTCAGGTCTTTTTTGCCGGCAAAGTCGTCGATCAATTCATCGGCCAGGGGGTCATAAGCCAGGGCATTGATCGTAAAGTCGCGGCGGGAAACATCTTTATGGATGTCGCCCGTGAAAACAACATTCGCAGGATGCCGGCCGTCAACGTATTTTTCATCGGCGCGAAAAGTCGTGACTTCATAATTGCCGTCCGGTAAAAGTATGGTGACCGTGCCGTATTCTATGCCGGTCGGGACGACTTTAGGGAAGAGCTTAGCAACTTCATCAGGCTTAGCGGCGGTGGTAATATCCCATTCCTCAACCGATAGGTCCAACAATCGGTCGCGGATGCAACCGCCGACCAGGTAAGCCTGGTAGCCGCTCGCTTTCAATTTTTTGATAATTTCCAGCGCACCGGCGGGAAATTGTTCGTTTTTCAGCATCTTGATAAAATTAGTTTACCGCAGCTTGAAGCGAATGTAAAGTTTAATTGACTTGGGTAGTGATGAGTTTTATAATGAAGGCACAGTGAAGCTCTCTCCTTTTTGGAAAGGATTTGTCTTTGTCCTGATCGCTGCCCTGCTGGCCGGGGGCGTCGTTTTTATCAGCCGCGTCCTGGCCGGCGACGCGTTTAACCGCGAAGAGGCCCAGCATGCCCTCTACGGGATGTGGCTGGCCAGGGACATCAAGGCGCTGGATATCGGCAGTTTCTGGTATGACACGCAACGGCAGATGGTCTGGCCGTTCCTTCATTCCTGGGTCCTGTCCTTCTTTTTTCTGGTGTTCGGCACAAGCTACCTCACCGCCCGGCTGCTGAGCTGGGCGCTGTTTTTAGCGGCGGTTATCCTGATCTATCTTATCTCCACTGAGCTTTGCGACGAAAAAGGGTGGAGGGTGGGGATAGTCGCGTCCCTGCTGGCGCTGACTTCCCCGATAATGATCAGATTTGCCGCAGAGAACATGATCGAAGGCCTTGGGGCGTTGCTGTTTATGGCGACGGCCGGCCTGTACATGATCTCCGAAGAAAGAAAGATCACTGTTGAATATGTCTTGCTCGCCTTCCTGATCGGCCTCTCGATCTATACTAATTATTTGTACGCTTATCTCCTTATCCCGGCTTTTATCGTGATGACCCTGGTTAGGCTGGGGCCGCTGACGTTTGAAGCGGTCCAGCTGCGGCGGCGCGGCGAGAAAGAGGCGGTCCATTTTGTCTGGTGGTCATACCGGAAATTCATTGTTCTCGGGGTTCTTCTGTTCCTCTGCGGCAGTTGGTTCTCTTTTTCTTTTTCACGGAAAATCTTTCTGCTCTACAATACGATCTTTAAATATTCCGGCGGGACGGTGGTGGAGGGCTGGCTGCCAAACCTGATATATTATCCCAAAGTCATTATTTCGGACCTGGCCTTTTCTCCCTGGATCGGGGTTTTAATGCTGGCTGCTTTGTTCCTGCCTAGGGTCGCGTCGCGTTACCACGGGCTTAACCGATTGTATATTTATGTTTGGACCGTCCTCCTTTTACTGACGTTGACGATCAGCGCCAAGACACCGCAGATGATCTATATTATTGTCCCCTTTATTTTAATAATTTTTTCCGGAGTGGTAGTTTACTTGTTTGACAGCCTAAAAAGAACAAATAAAGCCTGGGCATATGGCTTGGCAGCTGTGATCTTGATACCGGCGCTAATTTCACTTCCCCGTTTTGGCGGGCTTTATTTGCCGGAACAGGGAGAAGGCAGCATGATCAAAGCGCTTGATTATTTTCAGGCGACCGTACCCGGGAAGGCGGGCATTGTTTCTATGCTTAACTTAAAGCGGTTGAACCCCGAAGTAGTTAAGTTCCACTTTAGGGACTGGCCGGGTGAAATAATAGCCGAAACCCAATTTTCCGGCGAAGAGATCCCGGCGGGGGAGACATATTTTTTAAGCCTGGAAATCGATGCCAACAGTCCTTATCAGGCGGATATTTTGGATGATTCATTGTACCGCTGGAATGCCTGGCTGAAAGACAGGGAAATGGATGGCAGGATAAGGCTTTATTCCGTCAAAAGATTTGACGGCCCCGGATTGACCGCAAAGATCTTCAGATCTAACCCTTAGTTTTAAATCCTGGAATTGAATTGGGCGATTATTCTCTCGGTCTCGGCCGGATCGCCGGTCAAACTGCAATAGAACAATCTTTCGGCAAATTCGTGTGGAGAGAGGCCCAAAACCTGGGAAAGCAAATAATGGCTGTGTGAAAAACCAGAAATGATGCCTAGTTTGGTGATGCGTCGCTGCAGGTTATTGACCGCCTTCACGTATTCAGCGTAGTTTTTCCCGTCTATTTTATAGGGCAGGGGTGGCCAGAAGCGCATCGGCAAGGATAGTATCAGGGGATATTTTAACAGATATTGTAAAACTTCCGGGCTTTGCATCGTCGGCGCGCTTTTCCGGCCGGCTAAAAACAAAGCCTGGTCTTTTTTATCGGGATAAACGATCTCACAGCCGAGATCGGCGGCGTGGTTTGCATCGTAAGTGCCTGGATATAAACCGAGGGCTTGGACCGGAGCGGAAAGCGGCTGAACTTCTTGAAGGAACCGTAAGATCAAGTCGCCTTCATTCTCGGGCATTCCCGGGTAGGGATAGATAAAACTGCCGATCGTGGCCATCCCGGCATTTTTCGCCGCGAGCATCGCTGCTTTTATATCGTCGAGTCCTGCTTTTTTCCCCATCCGGTTCAGGGTGGCATCATCGGCCGCTTCGACGCCGAAGAAAACGGCCGCTGCCCCTGCCAGTTTCATTCTTTTCATTATGATTGATAAAGGAGCGGAATTCTGTCGTTCATCTTTGCCGCGCATGAACAGGACCCAGTGGAATTTTCCGGCCAGATTCCTGCCGATGATTTCGTCGGCGATTTCTTTTGCCTGGTGGGGTGGTGTGCTGCTGCCGACCAGCTCAAAGGAAACGATGCCGAACCGCTGATAAAGAGCTTCCATCTCATCGACGATCTCTTTAGCCGGTTTAACATAGCGTTGCGTGCCGCTCAGCAGGGGCTGTGAACAGAAGTGGCACTGATAAAAACAGCCGCGGGAAGCCTCGATGAAAGCGTATTTCATCACTCCCAGGAAATCCTGCTCTTCGTAAGGTGCGCGGGAGAGCTCGATCCATTGGTTAAGGGGAAGGCGCTTTCTCGGAGTGGCAATGACCTGCCCTTCAGCCGTCCGGAAAACCAAATTTGGGATGTTGTGCAACTGGGTCAATTCGCCGGTTTTGAGCTGGTCAATTATCCCGGCCAGCTCAACCAGGCTTAGCTCACCTTCGCCGATAACTAAAGCGGTCGGGGCGGTCGTCTCCCGGTAAATCGTTTCAGCAAAGTGGGTGGTTTGCGGTCCGCCGAAAATGATCGGCAAGTTGGGATTTTCCCGACGCAGGCGGTTGGCGATCGCGATGGAGCCTGAAGTACTGCTCCCCAGATAAAGCGAAAAGCCGACCGCGTCAAATTTTTCGGCCTGGACCCGCCGGGCCAGCTCCTGGCCGATCTCCTCATAAGCATTTTTTTCGACCGCGGCCAGCTCTTCGGTCAGCCGGGGCAGAGCAGTCATGTCGCGCCTTAGGCGGAAGAACATTTTTAATTGCTGCCAGGGGCTCGCGCCTTCGATTACCAGCGGTTTCAGGCTGCGCTGGTAAATAGCGCGCAATTCTCCGACCAGGGCGGGCGGAAACAGGCGTGGCGTCAGAGGCGCGGCATAATTTTCCACGACGCCTTCATGCCCGGCTTTTCTCAGGGCTTGGCGAAGCATGAGCAGGCCCGGCCTGGGGACTTTACCCGAAAGGTCCATATGGCCGAGTCCGCCGATCAAGAGCATTCTCATGCCTATTTATCGACAGACTTGATGAAAATTTCAGATTTTAGTAAGATAGGAGGGTAAGCTCAGGGAGCTTGAAAAGGGGAGCGCAATGCAATTGGATGTTGGCTTGTATTTTATCCTGCTGCTTTTCCTGGTTCAGACAGGTTTGGGGGTCTATGTCCTGTTGCGGACCGCGCGGACTAGAAGCACAGTCTCTTTTGCTTTATTATGTTTTTCCCTTTCCCTCTGGGCCTTGCCGGCTTTTATGCTTAATAATGCCCGGACTGTTGCGCAAGTTGAATTTTGGGGCAGGTATATTTTTCTGGGGCCGGTCTTGATGGCTTATTTTTTTCTTTATTTTAGTTTTGTCTTTCCGCGCGGCAACATCAGTAAAACCTTAAAATATTTGCTGGCCTGCCCCATGGTTTTTTTCCTGTTCATCGTTCCCTCTTCTTTAATCTTAAAAGAAGGGGGTTTGAAAGGGATCGAGCCTTCTCCGGTCTGGGGGCCGTTTTATCTTTGGTTCGGTTTTTATTTTCTTTTCTATTTTATCTGGGGCATTGGCAACCTGACGTGGAAATATTTAGTCAGCCGGGGCAATGAAAAAAACCAGATCAGATACGTTTTTGCGGGGCTGATCCTGGCTTTTCTTTTCGGGGTAATTTTTAATTTGGTATTCCCGACCCTGGGAATTTCCAAATTCGTTAATTTCGGGCCCGGCTGCACGTTATTTTTAGCCGGGTTTACCGCTTATGCTATTATAAAAACCCGACTGATGGACATCTCGGTCATTATCAGCCGGACGGTGGCGGAGATCTTCGCTATTTTTATCCATGGCATAGTAGATCTTGCAATTGTGTCGTTTTATCGGAGCTATGCCTCAACAGTGATCGACCTGCCTTTCCTGGCCTTGACCGTTTTATATGGAATTATTGTCGGTCAAACCCACCAAAATATCCGCTTGTTCGTTCAAACAACTTCGGATAAGGTCTTTCTGCATGGGCGCTACGATTACTACCGCGCGCTTTCCGACGCCAGTTCGCGCGCGGGAGAAAAACTATCCTTACCTGATATCCTGAAGGTGCTTTACGATACGTTCCATGAGGTCATGGAGATCTCCGGCCCCCGCGTTTTCCTGCCCGAACATTTTACCGAGACCGAAAAAATATCCGGCCGCTACCTGGTCTATCGCCAGGCTGATTTCCTGCCGGATGAAAAAGGTCAGGCGGTCCGGATAGACGGCCCGCTGGCAACGGCGATGGTTGCCAGGCGAGAGCCGATGCTTGAGGTCAAAGAAATTGACGCGGCCCTGGTTGTGCCCTGTTTGCTGGAAGAGAGATTGATCGCCTTCTTTGCCCTGGGGCCGAAATTTTCTGAAGATAACTATACCGAAGAGGATCTCCGGCTGCTTAAGGTCTTGGCTAATCAGGCGGCGATCACGCTTGATCATACGCGCTCATATGAAAAGATAAAGGCGGACTTGGAAATAGCGGAAAGGCAGCTGGAAAGATCGCATCGACTGGCTTCCCTGGGCACCTTAACTGCCGGCGTGACGCATGAGATCCGTAATCCGCTGACCGTGATCCGCGCGGAGACGGAGAGGCTGGC
>JAQTLJ010000069.1:0-3217 GCA_028714935.1 Candidatus Margulisiibacteriota bacterium
CTGGTCCGGTCGGCACCGGCGGACGTTTTCCAGTCAAGTACCAGCGTGTTACCCGGATTGGAAATGCCCAAAGTATTGACGGAAGCAACGGTTTTCAAGCCGGAAAAAGACGGCGGCTCGGGTCTCTCAAGGGTTATTTTGGAAGGATCAATAAGCTTGCCGGTTACATCAGTTTGCCCGGAGTAAACAGCTGAGGGATTGTTTTCAGTCCAGTGGAACAGACTGAGACTTTTTTTGCCTTCCAATTTCTGTTTTTGGTCCAGATGGCAGGTTAGCGACGCAAGATAAACAGCCTGTCCGGCAGGGACTTTTAGCGGTTTGGCATTATTATTTTGAAGAGCGCCGAGCTTATAGATAATGATCCCGGGCTGCGAGTCATCCCGCTCCGTTTCCACCAGGTTGCTGGGGTTCAGGTTGGCGATCTCAATAATGCCGTCAATGACATCAGGATAATAAATTAAATTGATTTCCGCCCGGTCCAGATCAATGTCCTGGCCGGTCATATTCTTATACTGGACGTAGATCGTTGGGCTTGAACCGACCTCTAGTATTTTAGAATAGCTCTTTGCTATTTGCGGCAGGGTCAATCTAAGGTCGGCAAAAGCCGGACAACATAGCATTAAGATCAGGGCGCAATAACATGGGAACTTGCGGTTCATTTAGGTTATGCCGAGTCTTTTAAATATCTGTTCCACGTTCCTTAAATAGTAAGCGATATCAAAGACCTGCTCTATCTCCCTGGCGGAGAGGTGCTTTTGCGACTCTTTGTCGAACAGGACGATCTCTTTAAGATGTTTGCCGGCCGACCGGGCTTTCATCGCTGCCGACTGGACGATCTGATAGGCTTTTTCGCGGGTCAATCCCTTATCGATCAGTGCCAGCAGCAGCCTTTGAGAAAAGATCAAGCCTTGTGACTTTTCGATATTCTGCTTCATCCTGTCAGGATAGACCACCAGGTTATCGATAATATAGGACATCTTTTGCAGCATGTAGTCGACCAAAATAGTGCTGTCCGGGACGATTACCCGCTCGGCCCCCGAATGGCTGATATCCCGCTCATGCCAGAGCGCGACATTTTCCAGGGCGACCATGGCATTTGCCCTGACCAGACGGGCCAGCCCGCAGACCCGTTCGCAGATGATCGGGTTTTTCTTGTGCGGCATGGCGGATGAGCCTTTCTGCCCTTTCTTAAACGGTTCCTCCACCTCGCCGATCTCCGTCTTTTGCAGGCCCCTGATCTCCAGGGCGATCTTCTCCAGTGTTGCCGCCACAACCGCTAAAGTGCACATGAATTCTGCATGGCGGTCGCGCTGGATGATCTGGGTCGAGATCGGGTCCGGTGCCAAGCCAAGCTTCCGGCAGGTCAGTTCTTCAACCTTGGGATCAAGGTTGGAATATGTCCCGACCGCGCCGGAGATCTTGCCGACATTGATGGCGGTGCGGGCATTAGCTAGCCGTTCCCGGTTCCTTTCCATCTCTTTAAGCCAGAGGGCGAATTTTAAGCCAAAAGTCATCGGCTCGGCATGGACGCCGTGCGAACGGCCCATGATGGCTGTGGTCTTGTATTTCCTGGCCATGTTCTTCAGGATCTTCAGGAAATCATCAATGTCACCGAGAATGATATCCGAGGCATCCCTCATGACCAGTGAGAGTGAAGTGTCAACGACATCGGAAGAGGTCAGCCCCATATGGATAAAACGGCTGTCAGAGCCGACATTTTCGGCAATACTGGTCAAAAAGGCGATAACATCGTGGTCAACGGTCTTTTCGATCTCGTTGATCCTTTTGATGGAAAAGTTGGCTTTGCTTTTGATTTTTTTAAGGGAATTCTGGGGTATCTTGCCCAGCTTAGCCCAGGCTTCGCAAGCCGCCAATTCAACCTGCAGCCAGGTGCGGAATTTATGCTCTTCCGACCAGATCTCGCGCATTTTCGGCAGAGTATATCTGTCTATCACGCATTAGCCTCCTTATTTAATGGCCATGGATTCGATCTCATCCAGCAAAGCCTCGACCATCTCGCCTTCCGGGACTTTTCTGACGACCTGGCCTTCCCGGAAGATCAGCCCGACGCCCCGGCCGCCGGCCATCCCGACGTCCGCGTCCGCCGCTTCGCCTGGTCCGTTGACTTCACACCCCATGATCGCGACCATTAATGGCTGGTTGATCTGTCTGGTTTTTTCCTCGATCTCCTGAGCGATCTTGACAACATCAATATCCGCCCGGCCGCAGGTCGGACAGGAAATGATCGTCACGCCATGGTAGGTCAGCTCCAATGATTTGAGTATCTCGTAGCCCACCCTGACCTCTTCCAGGGGGTCGCCGGTCAAAGAAACGCGGATCGTGTCTCCGATCCCTTCGGCCAGGATCGCCCCGATCCCGGCTGCCGACCGGACGATGCCGATCTTGGGGATCCCTGCTTCTGTTATCCCGACATGGAGAGGATAGTCCACCTTTTTTGAGATCAGCTGGTAGGTTTTGATGGTCATCGGCACGCTGGTTGCTTTGATAGAAATAACAATATCGTTGAAGCCAAGGTCTTCAAGGATCTTGATATTATTCAGGGCGCTTTTGACCAGGCCTTCGGCGGTAACATGCCCCTGGTATTTTTTCCTGATCTCTTTTTCCAGCGAACCGGAATTCACTCCCACCCTGATCGGGATGCCGTGGGCTTTGGCCGCGTCAACGATCGCCTTGATCTTATCATGGTCCCCGATGTTGCCCGGGTTGATCCTCAATTTGTCAACGCCGGCTTCGGCGGCGATCAAAGCATAATGGTGATTAAAGTGGATGTCGGCGACCAGCGGGATATTGGTCTGTTTCTTGATTTCCTTTAAGGCTTCCGCCGCTTCTTTATCAGGGACAGCACAGCGGACGATCTGGCAACCGGCTTTTTCCAGGTCATGGATCTGCCTGACGGTCGCGTCGATGTCCGCCGTGTTGGTTTTGGTCATAGATTGGACGGCGATGGGGTTGCCACCGCCGATCTCAATCTTGCCTATTTTGATCTTTCTGGTATTATTTCGACTCTTCTGCATAAGCGCAGGCGATCGCTCCTATTCCCAGAGGCATCGTCAGGATCGCCCCAATCCCCCAAAGGACATTGCCGATCCCGCCGACAAAACCGGCCAGGACCACCAGTAAAAAGTGCAGCCACCAGTTGTTCTTGGTCACCAGCGCGCGGCTGGCTGCAAGCCCGGCATTGATGGACAGGCCTTTG
>JAQTLJ010000069.1:3227-6598 GCA_028714935.1 Candidatus Margulisiibacteriota bacterium
TTGTCGTAGATCATGAGCAGCGCGTACATCCAGCTTACTCCGAGATAGATATCAACCAGGATCGCAGCAATGATCAGGATTGTGCCGATCAGGTTCCAGTTAAGATAAAAGCAGATCACTGCCGGGGCAAAAACCAGCATTAAAATGATGCCGATCCAGATGGCGCCGAAAAACAGCGATAAAAATTTACCGAAGGGAGCAAAAACGTCATTAAAACCGATCGCGTTCCCTCTTTTTGCTTTGGCGAACATCATCTGGAATCCGACCATCGGGGCGATCAAAATGCCGAGGATCGAGGAGACGATCCCGGCCAGCAGAACAATGATGAAGTTCTTAATATAAATATTCCATGAATCGACAAAAGCTTTTCCAATATCCATGATTTACCTCCGTTACAATTTGTCTTTACCGGTTAACTGTCTGAACGCTTCCAGATATTTTTCCCTGGTTCTTTGCACCACCTCCTCAGGTAGTTTTGGCGCGGGCGGTTCTTTATTCCACCCGATTGACTCCAGATAATCGCGCAGATACTGCTTATCATAACTTGGCTGGGATTGTCCTGCCTTATACCGCTCTTTGGGCCAGAAGCGGGAAGAATCCGGGGTCAGCATCTCATCGATAATGATGATCTCAGTGCCGACAAACCCGAATTCGAATTTGGTGTCGGCGATAATGATCCCCTTTTTATCAGCATGTTCCGCGCAGGCATTGTAAGCGGCGATCGTTTTTCCTTTGATAAAGGCCGCTGTTTCCTTGCCGACCTGATCAATGACCTCCTTTTCGGTGATATTCAGATCATGTCCCTCTTCCGCTTTTGTGGTCGGGGTAAAGATCGGCTCGGGAAGTTTGGCCGATTCTTTTAATCCCGCCGGCAATTTTATCCCGCAGATCGCGCCTGACTTCTGGTATTCTTTCCAGCCGGAGCCGGAGAGGTAACCGCGGACAACGCATTCGATCGGGATCAGTTTTGCTTTCCTGCCGATAACCGAACGCTTGGCAAGTTTGTCTTTGAACGGCTTAAGCTGGGCCGGGAATTTATTAACATCTGATTCAATGATGTGGTTTTTAACAATGTTCTTGGTGAAGTCGAACCAAAAAAGCGAAATTTGGGTCAAGATCGCACCCTTATCGGGAATACCGTTAGGCATGACGGAATCAAAGGCAGAGATGCGGTCAGAAGCGACCAAAAGCAGTGAATCCCCAAGGTCAAAAACGTTCCTGACCTTGCCCTTTTTAAAAGCCTTAATACCCGGCAATTCGATATCTAACAGCACTTCACTCATCAAGGCGATTATAACATCTTTTTAAATAATGTTAAATATAGAAATTTTGGGAGAGCCAGCTGGCGTTTCCAGCGGTTAGGTTCGGTGAATAAGCGGTAAAGCCATTCGAGGTACAAGGCCTGGATCCACTTTGGTGCCCGGTTTTTCCTGCCGGAGATAACGTCAAGACTGCCGCCAATGACCATACTGGCCGGGACGTTCAATTCCTTTAGGTGACGAGCAAGCCACTTCTCCTGTTTCCCCGCCCCTAACCCAACGAACAGCATGTCCGGTTTGGTTGCTTTGATCTTTTTAATAACTTCCACATCAGCACTGAAGTAGCCGTTCTCCGCGCCGACAATATTGAGCGTTGGGTATTGTTGTTTCAGTTTGGCGGCGGCTTCGTCCGCCACCCCTGGCGCACCACCTAAAAGGTGGATCTTACGGCCTTTAACGGCAGCAGCTTCGATCAGCTTCAGCATCAGGTCAATGCCGGTGACCCGTTGCTTTAATGGTGTCCGAAGAAGTTTTGATACAATCACCATGCTGATGCCGTCCGGGAGCCTGAGCGCGGCGGAATTAACGATAGTTTTCAACTCATCGTCGTTTTGGGCGGCAACAATTATCTCGGGATTTGGGGTAACGATCAGCTGCGGCTGCGCCCCGTTCAAGAAGCTCTCGATCTTAGCGAGCGCTTCTGCCATCGTGACATTGTCAACTTTTATGCCGGCAAAATCTACGATCATCACCTGGCGTATCTCACGAAGAGCTGGAAAGCTTCTTTTGCCTTATTGAACAGCTCTTTCTTCTTCTCCTTAAGAAAAGACCTGATAAATACTTTCTCTTTTATGATCTTATCAAGTGCTTCGATCAAAACCCGGCCGTTAAGATCACCGTCAATTTTGAAACAAGGCTGTTCGATGCTCTTCATGAAGGCCTCGACTTTGGGGTCGTAAGAAAGCCCCAGTATCGGGACATTGTTAATAGCGGCAAAGATCAAAGCATGGAGCCTCATGCCGATCAACAGGTCAAAACAAGAGATAATTGCCAGCATCTCATCCGGGCGGCAGACGCGAAAAACCACGTTCGACTTGTGCCGCAGGTTGCTGATGACTTTTGCGGTTTCTGCCATATCATCCGGGCATTCGAAAAGCAAGAACACGGTGGCATAATTGTACGATTCTGATAGCCAATCGATAGCTTCGGCCAGGGCTTTAACCAGTTCGCTATCCCGGCCTTTTACGATCCTCCTGACCGCAATGCCTAAAAGTGGCCGTTCAAAGCTGATGCCTTCCAAACTCAAAAGCCTCTTCCCTTCGTCCTGAGGCGGGAGTTTTAAGATGACGGTCGGGTCGGCAGTGACGTAAATCGGCGGCTTTTTGACGCCTAAATTCCGGATCTCGTCTTGGGATTCCTGGTCCCTGAGGGTTATCAAGTCAACTTTATTTAAAATGCGGCGTGTCAAGCGGCGGTAAAACACGCCATTTAGCGGGCCAAATCCCTGGGCGAAGACAATGACTTTTTTCTGGAAGAGTTTAGCGATATAGACTAATAAAAGGTAATAGAGCAGACTCCGGTTGCTGGTGACATTTTGGAAAAGCGTCCCTCCCCCGCTGATCAATACGTCGGTCTTTATCATTTCCCAAAAAACGGCTAAAGGATGATAGCGGTGAACGGACCTGACTTGGTTGAATTCTGCCGTGAGCTTCGGGGCGGCGGATAAGACCGTGATCTCGATCCTGGGGTATTGGCCGCGCAGTCCCTGGATTATCGCCTGCAGGACCGCTTCGTCACCAACATTGCCAAAGCCGTAATAGCCTGACAGCAGGACCTTCATTGCCCGGCATTTTCCTTTTTCAGGAAACGATCAAAGATAAAGGCGGCAAAACAGCCGATGATCAGGCCCAGGATCAAGCCGTTCATAGTCCTGATCATCGAGACAATGATCGGCGTATGGATGTGGGAAAAAGTGTTAAAGACCGAGATCGGGGCGATCACGCCGATGGCCGCCAGTATCCAGAGCCATTTCTTCTCGCCCCGGAACAGAGCGACAGCTGCCAGGAACAGGAAAGGATAGCCGACCAGGAACTCCTTGAGATCGGAAGAGCG
>JAQTLJ010000070.1 GCA_028714935.1 Candidatus Margulisiibacteriota bacterium
CTTAACCTGCCCGGCCACCATCCAGGTTTCCCTTTTTGACCCGCCCAGTCCCCAAGTCCCGGTCGCTTCAACCTTTTCTCCCAGCGGAGCGGATAACGCCACGGTTGCCCGCATGTCTCTGTTGGCTGAAGAGAACATCCCGGTGGAAATGTAATCACCGGTGGCTTCAAGCTTGAGGGTATTAAGAACTGGCACTCCCTCGAAAGCATAGCCAAGTGTGCCGGTAATTTGACCGTTCAGCACTCTCCCTGCCCGGCTGATATCAGCCGCGACATAACCTCCGGAAACGTCCGCCCCCAGCAGTTTGGTGGAAGCGAGAATCACCGGTTTAGGCCTGATATAGGTAACCCCAATTTCACTGGGGATCGGCCCGGCTGGATCAGCCGCGTGTTCCTTTGGACCACAGCCGTAGGTGAGTTTCAGATCAATCGGATTCTCCAGGCCGATCGTTGCCAGATTGAGCTTTAAATTCGACTCAATATCAAGCAGTTCGGTCGCCAGGATACCGCCGGTAGCAGTTTGACCGTCATCCATAAAACCGTAGTCCATGGTGTCCAGATTGACCTTAAAATTCGCCCCTTGGCCAAGCTCCTTGGCCGCGGAAAGTTTCAGCCTGTAGCTGGCAACAGCGCCGCGGATACTCCCTTTTTCGCCCAGGAGGTTGCCGAACATCCAGCTGGAATCAACGCTGCCGGCAACTGACATAGCTCCGGCCCCTTTCTTCAAAGCTGCGATATCGCTCTTTAAAGCCGTGATGTCAGCCTTTACGTCTGACGCTTCAAGGGCTTTGGCCAGCTTGGACAGGAAGATCGCGGTTTCATACCGGGTGATCGGTTTTGATCCCCGGAAAGTGCCGTCCGGATAACCCTTGGTTATGCCAAGTTTTACCAGATCGTACACCGATGAAGCTGCCCAGTGGTCTTCCGGCACATCCTTGAATTTCCCCGGAGTGACGCTGACTGGTTTAACCGCGGGTTTTTTGGTTACCGCCTTCACCGTTGTTTTCGCCTTGACTGCAGGTTTTGCCTTGGTTTTTGGCGCAGCCCCGTACGCAACGGAAGCGGCCAGCGCCAAGATCGTGATCAATGCAAAATATTTTTTCATGTGGTTTTTCTTAGTCTTTTTTCCGTCTCAAACTTCAAATCTGCGTCAAGTCAATTCCAAAGTGTCCTTGTTTCCTTTGAAATCTGTTCAGGACGCCGGATTTTTCGATTGGAAACGGCTCCTTCAGGCGGCCGACTAAGTGATTATTTCACCTCCTTTTATGCTCCGCCTGAATTCAAGTAGATTCTACCATTATGCCGTCTTTTGTCAAGGTCAAAAAGTGCTATAATTAAGTCATGAAAAGCGTCAGCCCGGAAAAAGAGAGGGCCCTGGGGTTCCGCCTGGAGCACCTGGGCATTCGGCCGGCGGAAGTGGTCGAAAAATTCATCCGTTCGGGTGGGCCGGGCGGCCAAAAAGTCAATAAGGTCGCGACCTGCGTTTACCTCAAACATCTGCCGACCGGCATCGAGGTCAAGATGTCGCAGGAGCGCTCGCAGGCGCTGAACCGCTTCCTCGCCTGGCGTCTGCTGGCTGACAAGATCGAAGCCAGGTCCCTCGGGATAAAAAGCGCCAGGCAAAAAGAGATCGCCAAGATCCGGCGGCAGAAACGGAAGCGCTCCCGACGGGCCAAAGAGAAGGTTTTACGCGCAAAGAAGATCGTGGCTGAAAAAAAGCAGCTGCGGCGGAAATTTAAATTATCTCCGGAATGACCATCCAGGCAACCTGCCAGCCGAACTGGCCGTCTTCCATGAACACCACGCCGCCCGGCTCAAATTTTACCAGTTTCTTTTCCTGACCGACAGCCAAGAGGGACGAAACCAGCTTTTGCAGAAAAGGCATATGACCAACGATCATCACTGTTCTGTGGTTCTTGCCTATTTCCTTAAAAACTTCCTTGACCGGGTCGTCCGGTTTAAGCCACTTCTTCTCCAGGACGTTATTCAGGGCAAGTTCTTTGGAGATAAGTTCCGCAGTTTGCCTGGCCCGGAGTTTTTCGCTGTGCCAGACCTCGTCGATCTTGACCCTGGCCTGCCGCATGAAACCGGCGATTAACCGGAGCTCGTTTCTGCCGCGGCCGGACAATGGCCGGCTCGGATCAACGCTTTCGGCAACCGCCTCCCCATGCTGCATTAGGTATAAATTCATATGTTAAAAGTGGCCCGCAGACCGGTAATAATAAAGTTGACAGAAATAGCGGCAATGATGATCGCCGCGATCTTGGTAATGATCATCGCCCCATTCCGGCCTAGAAACTTATAAATTGCCTCATCGAAAGATAAGACCAGCCAGATCACGAAGAAACAGAGCGCCATGCCCAGCGCGACCGCGTAGGCGTTATACAGCCGCATCATCATCAAAGTGGTAATAATCGCCCCGGGGCCAACCAGCAGCGGGCAACCGAGCGGGACAACGCCCACGTCTTCGCGCCGTTCGGTGACCACCTTGCCGCGCATCAATATCTCGACCGCAATGACGAACAAGAGCGCCCCGCCGCCGATCTTCAGGTCCTCCATCGTCAGGCCAAAAAGTTCAAGGATCAAAGTCCCGGCCAGGACAAAAAAGATCAAAAGCAATAAACCGGTTAAGATCGCGGTGTTGTTTATCTTGCGGCGCTCGCTCGTTGTTGCCCCTTCAGTTAAGCCGATGAAGAAAGGGAGGTTGCCGAGCGAATCGGTAATGATGAACAGCGCGACTGCGACCTTGGCAACCTGTGACCAAAAATCGATCATGGTAAAATTATCGTATCTACCGGCAGAGATGTCAAGCCGCTAGTTTTTCGATAATTCCATGCCGAACTTCGGCGGCTCGGGCGCTTCCTTGATCGGGCCAAAATTTTTCTCAAACATCTCGATATTGCTCTGCAGCGCCTTGAGCAATCGTTTGGCGTGTGAAGGAGAAGTAATTACCCGGGCATTGACCTTGCCTTTGGGCGGATGGACATAGATAAAATCGAAGGTAAATTCATTTTCGGTGTGGGAGATAACGGCAACGTTGCTGTAAATGCCGCCGGCGGTCTGATTGTCTATTTCGATGGGGATCTTTTGTTCTTCCATGGCAAATCACCTCGAAGAACATTATACCTCAATCCATGGCTTAATGGATAGAGTCAAGATCTAAAGGCTTATCAAGGGAAAGCTCAACAGGCGGGACCCAGTCAACGCTGAAGCAGTGGCCGTATAACTTCTTTAACAGCCGCTCCGTGGTCGTCAACGCGAATTCAATGCCTTCCGGCGTTGAACCGGTGATCTGCCACTCATCTTGCCGGGAGCGCAAGATCT
Organism: Candidatus Margulisiibacteriota bacterium; assembly: GCA_028714935.1. GTDB lineage: Bacteria > Margulisbacteria > WOR-1 > O2-12-FULL-45-9 > O2-12-FULL-45-9 > JAQTLJ01. The sequence continues at coordinate 3,324 of JAQTLJ010000070.1, forward strand.
CCAGTCGGACCGTTGTTCTCCGGCCGTTTTCCACCGCCGGCAAGCGCATCGAGGTTCGCGGCATATGCAGTTCCATTATCCATTGCCTCCTGAAAAGAACATTAACCAAATCATTATCGCCGGCCGGATAGGAAAATTTCAGTTTATTTGGTCTTTCAGCGCCAGATAGATCTCGACCATTCCCCGGGTATCAAGATCGCAATATTTTTCCAGCGCGTCCCTAACTCTCTGCCGCTCTTTCTCATCACTCTTTTTGTCAAAAGTAACACGATAATATTCGGCGCTGGCTGTTCGGCCGTCGGCGATCTCCATCCCCTTATAGGTGATCCCGGTGATCGCCGGCAGGACATTTTTCAAGGAGGCGCTCCCCGCCTGCGCCGGATGATAATAGAAAAAATCCTGAAAAGGTTCTAACAGGTCGACAAAACGGCCGTTCAAACCTTTAAACCAGTCGCGGTAATCGGTGTAAGTATCGCTGGCGTTTTTCAGGCATCGCTTCTCAAAATCCGCGTAATAAGCAATGATCGAGCCGCTTTCCCCCAGCAGTGCTTTAAGCCGCTGCAAGATCTCCGGGCGGGGATCAACATCTCCCGGCGCAAGGTAAGAATGGTGGACCGGGTCGGCCCCCTCTTTTTCGATCACGTGCACGGAATACTGGAACGGCACTTCACGGTAAGGGCTGGTCAGGTCATAGGCCGGGATGGCCGGCGCCATCGTCTCAAAATCAAGGAAATAAAGCGGATAGACAAATTTCTTCAGGAACCGGCCCAATGCTTTTTTGTCGACGTGAGCGCGGTCGGCGCGGTGGCTTTTGACCTGGATGGCCTGCTTGGCGTTAAGCTCGACATCGTCCGGGATATCCACCAGCTTCAAGATCCCTCTCTCCAGCAGCTCGTAGCGGTGCTTCCCGCCCCGGAAGAGGATAAAGATATGCCCCTCATCCGGCAAAAAGTTCCAGCATAAATCCTTGAGCGGACAGTCGCGCGGATCGGTGCAGTGCGTCCCGATCCTGACATCCGGCATTTCACTGCGGCCGATCACCTGTTGCATCCCAACGATCTCAGCTTCGATCTCCGGGACCAGCCGGTCGGCTTTTTCGGTAATATCCTGTTTGAGGAAAAATTTTGCCGGCTCGATCTCGCCCCGGCGGACATATTCCTTATTGATATACATAAGATAAGCCTTCCTGATCTTAAGTCCCGCTCCCTGATAAGTATATTTCTGGAAGGCTACGTCATGATAATTCTGGTCTTTAACAACGGTTGAACTTTTAACTTCGATCAGGTCCCAAACCCCATCATTCACCGGCACCAGGATATCGGCCAGGGCATAAGCTTGCTGATTGACAAAACCGGCTTCAAAGAGTGGCTTGCCTAATTTTAAAGCTTCGAGGGATTTGGCGGCCTGTTTTTCCGGAACATATTCCCTGGCCACTTTTATTCCGCCGGGGAAGAGCTTTTGCGCCAGTGCGCCTACCCGATTTCCCTCGTCCAGCACCGCCCGGGTCAGCGGATCGATCCCGGGGATGACGTCTTTGCGGTTATATTCATGCCAGAGGAGTTTCGGGCATTGCAGACCGGCTAAATATTTGCTTTTTGACAAGAACACAAGAGGATTATATCACAAAAAAGAAAAAGGCCCCTTCGACTTCGCTCAGGGGCCTTTCCTTATTTATCAGAGAACCAGTTACCTGGGTCTGTCTGTTTTCGGCTTGGCTTCGTTCACGGTGATCTCGCGCTCTTCCCACTTATAGCCGCTCATGCCGGCTATCGCCTTTTCGGCGTCCGCGTCTTCCATGTCGACAAAACCGAATCCCCGGGATTTCCCCGAGAATTTGTCAGTCACTACCCGGGCGGCGATCACGTTGCCAAATTCCGCGAACTTGGCCCGCAGATCATCATCTTTTACCGACCAGGGAAGATTGCCTACAAATAAACTTTTCATAATATAAATATAGTCTCCTGAACATTTTTTCTGCGATTAATGGGATACTGAGGCCCAAAAAGAGGGTGCTCGCGACTCAAGATGCAGATTCTTTCGTACATACTTACCATTAACTTCGACCTTTGAACATATTGATCATACCAGTTTTCACGCTGGAAGTCAAATCTTATTCGCCTTCCATGACAATGTAGGGCGTCCCCAAACCGCTTTCCAGCCCTTCGTACCTGACAAAATCGTGCGGCGCAGCGGTCTGGTACCAGAAGTACGTTTTAGGAACAAACGCCCCGAAGATATTCATGGCGCCGAGGTCCAGGACCATCTCCAGCTTATAGCATTCGACCGCCCGGCCATTAAGGGTCACCGTTTCTAGGCCGCGATACTTCATGGCTACCTTATAGACCTGCGGCTCATGCGTCAGGATATGGAAGATCATTTCCGGCTTTTCCTTATACGGGAAGCTGGACAGGACGATCCCCATTATTTCCCGGTCCAGCAGGTCGTCATAGAAAGTGAACTGTTTGGTTTTTCCGTCGACATCGCAGATAACTTTGCCCGACGCCCGGTTGAACGATTTGTTCAAGGTCTGCACGACTTCGCCCTGGCTGTTCTTGAAGACGATCTTCGTGTTATAGGGAATGAGCTCATCGTTGACCCAGGTGGCATAAGCTTCAGATTTCCAGGTCAGATTTTTATTGTCCTTGCCGTAGAGCCCCCGCCCAAGGCCTTCGACATAAATATAAGCACCGGTCTTTTTGATCGTAATTATATTTTCCCAGCGCGCTTTGCCGCTTGATTTATCGCTGGCTTTAACAGTGTAAGAGCCTTCCTGGATACTTTTGACTTTTATGGTCTCGGCAAAGGTCATCCCGGCGGTAAATAATAAAAGCAGGAATATCCCTGACGTTTTTTTCAACACGCGATTAGTTGATTACAAAAAGTATCGGACAAAGAAATTATTGTAATAGCGCGAGAACCCGGCGCTCAGCGACATGTATTCGCCCGAGAAACCGATCAGCGTCGGATAGGAGAAGAGCATCTGCTCGACCGAGATCTCATAATCAAGCAGGTTGTTCGGCTGGCCGAGCGCGGAAGCGGTCGAATTGGCCCGGGAGACCGGATAGGAATAAAAGGCCCTCAATAATACATCCCGGCCCAGCACTTTGCCGGCGGTGGCCCCGCCGATATTTAGTCCGGTAAATGAGGTCGGCGCCGTCGAGCTGTTAAGGTTGAAATATTTCACTCCCAGCAGCAATTTGCCGTCGAGACCGAACAATTTCACGATCTGATAAGCGGTGTTGAGCTCCACTTCGCCCCGGCTCTCCCC
>JAQTLJ010000071.1:0-3555 GCA_028714935.1 Candidatus Margulisiibacteriota bacterium
TGGACGGCCACGGCAAGCTTATTTCCCAGATCAACACTTACCGGGCCGGGAAAATGATCAAGGCTGGCTCGATCTCCGGCGGGATGATCCCCAAGGTCAAATCCGGCCTCTATGCTCTCAAGAAGGGGGTCAAGACCGTCCACGTGATCGACGGCCGGATCCCCCACGCCATCCTCCTCGAGCTCTTTACCGACCATGGTATCGGCACGATGGTGGTCAAATAATCCCCAAATAAACTGAAATTTTGCCCATTTGCCTACGATAAATACCCGGATTACAAAGCTTAGTTATTACTTGCTGCGGAGGAAAATAATATGAGTATCGGTGGAGTTGGATCTGTACGATTTAGTTTATGGACAACGATCTTTGGTTCTGACGAAGAGCCGGAGCAGGAGCAGGCAGTAACATTAGGCGGCTGCGGTTTTATAGCTAACGCGACCGGCCCGGAGCAGGATGCGGGCACCGACGTAGATGCTGACACGGATGGCGACGCGGATACTGACGGCGATGCCGACGCCGATGGCGGCGTTTACTGCAACCATGCGCCCAGCGCGGTTACCCTGCTGGAGCCAGCGGATCATAGTGTTGATGTCGGCCTCCAGCCGGACCTCGATTGCACGGATTCAACCGACCCGGATGAGGGTGACGAGGTTTCTTACACTTTCCAGCTTGATGAAGACAATTCCTTCTCCTCGCCGCTCAGCTACGACAGTGACATCAGCCAGCTGACCGTCCCGGCCTCCCTGGCCAACGGCCAGCGGTATTACTGGCGGGTCGCGGCCCGCGACCTGTGCGACCAGGAGACCGTGAGCGAAGTTTTCTATTTTGACACAGTGGCCGACTGCGCCGAGGACCCGAACGCGTTTTCGCTCACCGATCCAGCTGATGGCAGCCCTAATGTTCCATTTCCTCTGACTTTTAACTGGGACGATTGCACCGACCCGGACATCGGCGACACGATCACTTACCGCCTGCAAATAGACACCTCCGATACCTTCCCGGCGGCGATCGAATTTCCCGATTTAAATGACAGCACATACACAGTCGAGGCGGGGGAAGAACTGGCATACAGCACCCATTATTATTGGCGCGTGATCGCCGAAGACAGCTGCGGTAACGAAGTGTCCAGCACGGAAACGTTCGACTTTACGACGGGAGCTTCATGTACGCCGGCAACAATATTGGAAACGGCATTTTCCGAAGGGGCTTTTACTGGTGTCGACAATACCAGCAGACAGGTTTCTTTAACTGACAGCGCTATCTTTTTGGCGCGGGATTGGACAGACGAGTGGAATGCCGATTCTGGATTGCCGCCAGGGCCTGATTGGACGATGTTCGGAACTGGAACTCCAGTTTTGGTAAGTGATCCGGCATCCGGTGAATGGTCAATGAATATTGATACTTTTACTGATAATATTGATAATCAGCTTTATTATTTAGCAAACCCAGCTTTTTCAAATCCGACAGGCTGGGCAATACAATGGAGAGTAAGATTCGAAGAGGCAGATGATCCTACAGGAAGTGAATGTGCAATAGATGTTGTTGATGGTGTGTGGCAAGGGCGGGTAGGATTGACTTCCACAGAAGTAATTGAAGTGACAACTGCTTCGAATTATGCCTTTGATCCAACCATTAAAATGAATACTTATCGTTTTGAAGCCAGTGGCACAAATTGGAGAGTATATGTTGATGAAAACTTGCAAATAACGGGGACTTTTGTTACCTCGAATACTGCAAGCCCAAAGATAAGTTTTGGTGATCTTTATTATAGTCAAGACGGGAACTCGTATTGGAGAGAAGTTGCCTGGTACACCGGTGATGATCATGTCCCTTATCTTACAAGCGGAACATATATTAGCCGGGTGTATGATCTTGGATCAGCAGATAACAATGTCGGGGACACCGCACACTTAGTTGTCAGTATAGATACGCCGGTAGGCACTTCACTTTCTTTTGATACAAGAACAGGGGGAACATCTATTCCGGACGGAAGTTGGTCGACCTGGGTGCCAGTCACAGTCTTAGGTTATATTATAGGAAGTCCTGCAAACCGGTATATTCAGATAAGAGGTAATTTGGGAACAGCTGATTCAGCAGAAACACCAATTGTCGACGATATTACTATCAGTTATTGCACTTATTAATTGATGATTAAATAATAAAACGGCATATTATTAGCCCCATCTGCAATAGTATCATCAACTGTTGAAACAACAAAGCTTGTATTATCATTAATTGTTTTTACCCTAAGATTTTTATTGCCATAATTCCATGTGGTGTCAGCAATTGTTATAAAAATTATACTTTTTTTCGTGACATAAGTGTTGTTCACTGTAGCTGTTTTGGCTCCTGATAAAATAACCCCCATTCCACACGGCCCATATGTTGTCCCCTCGGTGCTGACAGCGCCAATTGTCCCATTAATATAAAGAGCCGGCCCGCTTGTCGCTTCAGCGGTAATCCCAACCCCAGAGATCCGGCCTGCCGCATCTAAAGGATATAATTGGCCGCCGGTTGCGGTTGCATTAGCATGAATATTATCCACTTGATGAGCGTTAGTCGCAGTAATAGCGGCAATAGCATTTGTGGCATTGTCAGCAATATCGGCATGAGAGGCATCGGCCGCATTGGTGGCTGTGCCGGAGATTGTCGCGTAATCAGCCATATTAGCGTGCGCCACATTGATCCCAGCGGCAGGAATTACAGAAGCATCCAGGGTTCCATGGCTGTTGGTGAATGGAATAATATTTGCCCCGCTGGCCGCGGCATGACGGCCGTCAAGCAGATCGGCTGTCGCAGCTGTCGTGGCTGAACCGGAAAGGGTCGAATAACCGGCTGTATCGGAGGTGACCGCGTAAGCGACCGCCAGGATCTCAAGACGCGGCGTAAGCGTGGTGCTGCCGACCGTAACTTCGAGCCAGCGGCTGCCGGAACCAAGCGCGTCACCGCTTAACGGGCCAAGCTTGATCGTATATAGTCCGTTGTTGACGGCGACCGCGGGTATGGTCAACGACCATTTAAGAGTGCCGCCCGAAACGGCATCGTAGAGCTTAAAAGTCATCTGCTTACTACCGGTCACCAGATTGCCGGCAGAGTCCCGCAGTACCCCCTGATAATTAATGTATTGGGGAACCGCGAAGGCTGCTGCAGCAAGAGTTAAAATGATCAATAAACCTAATAAACATTTTTTCATTTAAGAGCCCCCCTTAAGTTTGTCCTAAAAGTATTATAAAAGGTTGGCGAGGGATGGTCAATAGATTACTATCCTCACCCCCTCGGCTAACACATAGGCCTGCGGCTCCCCCTCTCCATCGAAGATGGAGAGGGGGAAACCCCGAACGAAGTGAGGGGAGGGGGTGAGGATGGCTTGACTTAATAAAGCAAAAACTATACTATAAATAATAATGAAGAAAATACTGCTTATATTTATGGTTCTGATGCTGGCGAAAGCTGTGTTTGCTTATACTTCCTATCCCGCAGATGTCGTCCCAGCTTCCGGTTCCAATCAGGGCGGGGTAATGAATAATTTCCAGGTCGCGGGCGAAAATTGCGCCG
>JAQTLJ010000071.1:3565-6568 GCA_028714935.1 Candidatus Margulisiibacteriota bacterium
GATACCGACTACGTGATGGGCGTGGGGCTGGCGGCGATGATCTTTTCGCCGCTCATGCCGCATCCGGGCGACATCACCCCGGTGATCCCTTCGGACGAAGCGGACGTCATCAGCTACCCGAATCCGTTCAACCCCGACCGGGGGCAGACGATCGAGATCTCCTATAAATTGGCGCAGGACGCGGAGGTCAAGATCTATATCTTTGACATCACGGGACAATTGATCAGGACAATAGTAACAACCAGCGCCAACCGCGCTTCCGACGGCTACAGCCGCTATGCCTGGGACGGTAAAACCGGCTTTGGCAGCACGGTGGATAACGGGGTTTATCTCGTTAAGATTACTTCAGGCGGTAAAAACATCGGCAAAACCAAGATAATGGTGGTTAAGTAGCTTAACCCATTACCACTTCAACGTGGTGTTCGCTTCCCTTAACCTTGCTCGGCGGAATAAGATTTGACGGCAGCCGCTTGTTATCTAAAGTTACGGATTTAACTCCCTTGGAAACGCCGGCCGGGTTCCTGACAGTTATATAATATGTGGCGCCCCGGAAGACCCGCTTGACCTGGAAACCTTTCCAGGCTTTGGGAATGCACGGGTCAATGAGCAGGCCGTCATAGTCAGGCCGGACACCGAGGATCCATTGCGAAGCGGCGACAAAATTCCAGCTGGCGGATCCCGTCAGCCAGGAGTTCTTCCCTTCGCCAAAATCCTTGTGGGCGCGGCCGGCGATCATCTGGCAATAAACGTATGGCTCGGTCTTGTGCGTTGCAGCAATGTCGTTGCGCGCGGCCGGCTGGATCGCCTTGTAATATGCGTACGCCTGGTCGCCGCGGCCAAGGATGCACTCGGCGATCATCGCCCATGGGTTGGGATGGCAGAAGATGGCGCCGTTCTCTTTGAGCCCCGGAGGATAAACGCCGATCGAGCCGAGATGATAGTCGAATTTGGAATAGGGGGGATCAAGAATTAAAACCCCATGCTTGGTCGCCAGGTGTTTGCCGACCGAATCCAGGCATTTTTTCGCCCGCTTTTCATCAGCCACGCCGGACATCACTCCCCAGGCTTGCGGTTCAAGATATATCTTCCCTTCTTTGCAGGTTTTACTGCCGACCGGTTTTTCCTCGTCGGTAAACGCCCGGACGTACCAGGCGCCGTCCCAGGCTTCGGCATTGACCGCGTCGGCCATCTTTTTGGCCAGGTGGGAGTACTTCTTGATATCTTCGTTCTTGCCGGCCAGCCGGGCCAGCTGCTCCATCTCCCGGCAGGCGGCAACGTACATCTGCGCGATCATGACAGATTCCGCCTTTTTCTTCCCCTGGTCCAGGTTCAGGCAGTCGTTCCAGTCGGCGAAGAAAATGCGCGGCAGGCCGTGCGGGCCGAGATGCTTGGTGGAGAATTCGATCGCCCGCTCCAGATTATTGTACATTTCGTGCAGGAATCTGGTGTCGCCGGTCTCTTTAACGTAGCTGGCGACGGAAAAAACCAGCCAGAGGTGGTCGTCGCCGTACTTGTGGTCGGAAGGATTGGCCTTTTTGGTCAACGGTGAATACTGGTGATAGGCGCTGCCGTCGGGCAATTGCGTCGCCGCCAGGTCGCGGATCCTCTCCTTCACTTTTTCCGGGATCATGTGGACAAAGCCAAGCGTATCCTGGTTGGAATCGCGGAAGCCCATCCCCCGGCCGATCCCCGATTCATAATACGAAGCGGAACGCGACCAGTTGAACGTCGTGCGGCACTGGTACTGGTTCCAGACGTTGACCATCAGGTCAAGCTCAGGATCCTCTGACTGGACGGAGAACTTATTGAGGTTCTCTTCCCAGTACGCTTTCAGTTTCTGGAGCTCCTGTTCAACAACTTTCGGGCTGTGGAACTTCGCCACTTTATCCGGCGGTTCCTTGATATCTTCGGTAAACCCGAGGACAAAGATGAAAGTTTTTGTCTCTCCGGCCTTTAAATTGAAATCGAACATTTGCGCGCCGACCGGCGCCCAGCCGAGGGCCAGGGAATTGTTCATCTTCCCTTCGATCACCGCGCGCGGATTGGACCAGTCGCCGTAACCGCCCATAAAATCTTTCCGCTGGGTGTCAAAACCGGCCGCCTTATGGTTGCTGCAGGCAAAATAACCGACAACATCATGGGTCACCCGATAGCGGGACAGGTGGTAGATTATGCCGTCCTGGTAATCGGTCTGGCCGATATTGAGGTTGTACTGGTAATCGGTCATGTCGTTTAAAGCGTCCCAGAGGCAGAATTCCACGAACGAAAAAAGCGACAGGTCTCTCGATCTGATCCCCATTGCCCCTTTTTTCGGCTCAAATTTTACTTCCAGCATCCAGACCTCAAGGTTCTCGCCGAGCGGGACAAAATAAGTCGCTTTAGTCGAGATCCCCGAGTATTCCGAGGAGATGACCGAGTAGCCCAGCCCGTGACGGCATTCATACTTATATTTTTCCTGGTGCTTGAGGACCGGCTGCCAGGAAGCCGACCAGTAGTCTTTTGATTTGTTGTCCCGGAGATAGAGATAGCGTCCCCCGCGGTCCATCGGGACATTGTTGTAGCGGTAGCGCAGGAGCCGTCTTTCTTTGGGATCGCGGTAAAAACTGTAGCCGCCGGCAGTGTTGCTGAACAGGGCGCAGTAATCTTCACAGCCCAGGTAATTGATCCACGGCAGGGGGGTGTCGGGCCGGGTTATGACGTACTCTTTTTTTTCTTCGTCAAAGTGACCGTATTTCATCTTTTTCTCAGTTCCTTTCTAACGCGGTTCAGCCACTTCTTTTTCTTGTTCCTGATCGCCAGGAAGAGGCTGAAGTTGGCATAAACAACCTTACCTTTACCGATCTTTTTCGTGATGACCTGCGGACGTTTCGGTTTTCTCTCCAGGCTGTCGAGGAAACCGCTCGGCGTCGGGACGGTATGATCATAGACGATCCCCAGCAGGTCTTCTATTAAAGGTTGGGGATAAAGGTGGCCGTTCTCGTCCTTTAAGCCAAAACGGGCTTC
>JAQTLJ010000072.1 GCA_028714935.1 Candidatus Margulisiibacteriota bacterium
AATAATCGTATATCTCGGTCACCGTCCCAACGGTCGAGCGCGGGTTCCTTGAGGGAGATTTCTGGTCGATCGAGATCGCCGGCGACAAGCCATCGATCGAATCAACATCCGGCTTCTGCATCTGCTCCAGGAACTGGCGGGCATAGGCGGAAAGCGATTCCACATATCTTCGCTGGCCTTCGGCATAGATCGTGTCAAAGGCCAGTGATGATTTCCCGGAACCGGATATGCCGGTAAAAACTATGAATTTATTTCTGGGTATCTCAAGGTTAATGTCCTTGAGGTTATGCTCGCGGGCCCCTTTGATAATGATTTTTTGAGCGTCCATTAGATTATCTATTTTATCAAAAATACCTGAAATTTCCTATCAAATACAAGGATATTTATCTAGAGGTAAAGAGATGGGATTAAACACTGTTTTTTGGAGACCGGTAAATTTATTCCGCAGTAAAGAAACGCGCGCCATGAGCCCCCACACCAGTAATTGGGGATTGGCTAAAATTTTTTATCGCAGCCAGGACAACACAGTTAAAGCAGCAGTCATCAATAATCTTGCCCAACGGATCAATTCCGGCGAACTACCCGTTGCAGAAGCCTCAAGGTTGCCTTTGGATTTAATTAAAAAGGCTGTTGCAGCCAGCCCATACAATATAAAATGGTTAATGGAGTGTTTAAAAGAAGGGACAGAAGAGCTGAGAAATATGGCTCAAGGATTTAATAGTAATAATCTGGAATTGTTAACCGGCCTGCCTGAAAAAGATATCTTAGAGATCGTTGGGAAAGGATTACTCCCCACGGACACGATTAAAAAAGCTATTTTACATAAAGCATATAACATAGAACTACTGAGACATTGTCTGATGTTTGGGACGGATGAAATAATTTCTATGGCAGAAGATGTTATAAGAAATACACTTTTTCTGCCGGTCCAAAGAGCCCTCATTGATAGATTAGGTCAAGATCTTACCAGTAAAAAAGTGACAGAGAAACACATTGGATCGGAAACGCGCCAGATCTGGGAGAGCCATGATCCACAGACTGGGGGTAACTGCCCTGATCTGATGGGAGAAGAAGTAATTCATCATTATGAAAACGTTTTCTATGTAAGAGAAAAAGCCCTGGCTACGCTTCATAAATTGTCGGGAATTGTCAGCAATTCCCTAAAACCACTAATCGTTGAGATCTTTGCGAAAGATATTTCTGATTTAACTCCCAAAACCAGGAAAGTTATCGATCAGCCCGCCAAAGGTCATTATGAGGAACGCGGGTCCGGACTTAGCGGCATGGATTTATATTCTGAGGGAGGTTATTCATTGGATCCTTCAGCCAGTGTGTTCCAAGGGGGAACAAGCTCAGGAGAAGTTTGGATTGTTGACGTACAAGAAACGAGTCATCAAGAATATTCTGAAGCTGACCTGCAGCCAGCCCTGGCATTATTGAAACCACAAAAAACAAATACGCAGGATGCAATTCTTGCAAAATTAGCTGAACTTAATCCGCCATTGGCCAACCTATTGGCACATTACCGGGATAGCCGGTAAAATTCATCATAGGATTACCTTATTAAAAAAGCAGCTCCGGTTCCCCGTATGGCAGGCAATATCCCCAACTTGTTCAATCTTCGCTAAAAGAGTATCGGCATCGCAATCGTAAAACAATTCCTTGACTTTCTGAATGTGGCCCGAGGTATCCCCCTTGTGCCACAAGGTTTTCCGCGACCGCGACCAATACCACATCTCCTTGGTTTCCAGAGTTTTCTGGAGCGACTCCTTATTCATATAGGCCAGCATCAGCACTGTCCCATCCTTAAAATCCTGCGTTATGACCGGCACTAATCCCTTGTCGTCAAATTTGATCTTTTCTATGTCCATGATCATTCCTCCCTTAAAAATCGACCAGTTGCTTTTCCTTTTCTTTCTTGACCGCCTTAAACTCAACATTGACTGCCCCCGAACCTAACAATGTCTCCAGCTGGCTGACCAATTCCGGATTTATCTCGACGCGGAAATTCTTCCCGAGAGCGATCTGCTTGCCGTCCATCCGGATAAAAACCGGGTCTTCTCCCTTAAAAAAGGCCAGTGTTTCTTTCATTTTGGCAAGGAGCAAAGGATCCTTGACCCCTACCAATTCTATATGCAAAGACCTCACCTTTTCCAGCTCTTCCAGCGGTTCGACCGATTCGGCCGCGATGTTATATTCTTCGGTCCGCATGTCCCGATTGATCTTGCCTTTGACGACCACCACCTCATCGTTGTTCAAAAGGACAGCGCATTTTTCATAGGTTTTGGGGAAGATCACCAATCCGATACTGCCCGACAGGTCTTCGAGCCCGGCAACCATCATCAGGTCGCCCCGGCGGGTCGTGATCTTGCGGCAGTCATACAACATCCCGCCGAGTTTCACGTTCTCTCCTTCCCGCATCTCAAAAACATCAGCGACCCGAGCATTGACCTGTCCCTCCAGCGAATCTTTCAGCCGCTCCAGGGGATGCGAGGAGATATAAAGCCCCAGCATCTCCTTTTCCATGCGCAACAGCTGTTCAGGCGGGTACTCATCGACCGTTACCTCATCCCTGTTTTCAATTATCTCCTGCCGGCTTTCTGTTATCTCAAAAAGCTTCCCCTGGCCGTTCGCCTTTTCCTTTTGCTCGGCAGCTACCCGGGCCATGATTTTTTCTAGAACGCTTAACTGATATGCCCGCCCCGCCCCGAACGAATCGACTGCCCCGGCCTTGATCAAGCTTTCGATCACCTTTTTGTTGACCGCCCGGCTGTCGATCCGCTGGCAGAGATCGGTCAGTGAACAAAAGAAACCCCCGCTTTTTTTCGCTTCAATGATCGAATCGATCGCCGCCTCGCCGACGTTCTTGACCGCTGACAGACCGAACCTGATCCCTTCTTTTATGACCGTAAAATTTTTATAGCTTTCATTGATATCCGGCGGCAGGACCTTGATCCCCATCCTGCGGCATTCGTTGATATAGGCGGTGACCTTATCCGTGTTCCCCATGACCGAAGTTAAAAGTGCGGCCATAAACTCGATCGGATAGTTCGCTTTAAGATAAGCGGTCTGATAGGAGATCACGCCGTAAGCCGTAGAATGGGATTTATTAAATCCATAGCCGGCGAACTTGGCGCAGAGATTGAACAGCTCGGTCGCCTTATGCCGGGAAACGCCGCGCTTAACCGCCCCCTCGATAAAAAACTCCTTTTGCTGCTGCATCTCTTTGCTCTTCTTTTTCCCTATGGCGCGGCGCAGCAGATCGGCCTGCCCCATGCTAAAACCGGCAATTTTACTGGCGATCTCCATGACCTGCTCCTGATAGAGGATGACGCCGTGGGTCTCGCGCAGGATCGGCTGAAGCTCGGGGAGCATATACTTGACCGGCACCTGGCGGTGTTTACGCTTGACATAATCCTCTACCATGCCGCTTTCCAGCGGGCCGGGACGGTAGAGGGCCAGCAAAGCGATGATCTCTTCAAAATTATTCGGTTTCAGGTCTTTGATCAACGCTTTCATCCCCCGGCTTTCCAGCTGGAATACCCCCATCGTATCCCCCGTGCTTAACAGGTTATAGGTCTTAGGATCATCAAAGGGAATGGAATTGATATCGATCTTCAGGCCCTGGGTTTTTTCAATGATCCGAGTGGCGTGAGCGATCATGGTCAGGTTCCGCAAGCCAAGGAAATCCATTTTCAGCAACCCGATCTTTTCCAGGTCACCCATCGGATATTGAGTAACGATCACGTTCTCATCCAGTTTCTGCAGCGGGACATACTCGGTCAACGGATTTTCTGAGATCACAACGCCGGCCGCGTGCACTGAAGCGTGGCGGGACAATCCTTCAAGGCTTTTCGCCGTGTCGACCAGCGCTTTGACCTTGTCATCCTTTTCGTACAAAGCCCGGAATTCTTTGACCGTTTCCAGCGCTTTATCCAGTGTCATCTCCGGTCCAAAGGGGACCGCTTTGGCGATCTTATCCACCTCCGCCAGCGGGACTTGCAGTACCCGGCCAACATCACGGATCGCACCCCGTGCGGCCATCGTACCAAAGGTCACGATCTGAGCTACATGGTCCTGGCCGTACTTTTTGGTCACGTACTCAATGACTTCATTTCTCCGCTCAAAGCAGAAGTCAATATCAATGTCCGGCATGGAAATACGCTCAATATTGAGGAACCGCTCAAAGATCAGTCCATACTTCAAGGGATCAACATTAGTTATGCCTAAAGCATAAGCAACAATACTGCCTGCCGCCGAGCCTCTTCCCGGGCCGACCTGTATCCCCTTTTCTTTGGCATAGTTAATAAAATCCTGGACGATCAAAAAGTATGGTGCATAGCCCATTTTTTCGATGGTATAAAGCTCATATTTAACGCGGTCGATAATTTCTGGCGGTAAAAGGACTTTTTCTTCTGCGCTCTTGTCTTGATTTTCTTGAGCCCCATATTTCTTTTTAACCCCTTCCCAGACCAGATTTTCCATATAACCTTCCGGGGTCTCCCCTGTCGGCACCGAAAAATGCGGCAGGTGAAGCTTCCCGATCTCCAGCTCCAAATTACATTTGTCGGCGATTTCCACCGTATTATCAATCGCCTCGGGGCTTGCCGCAAATAAAACAGCCATTTCTTCTGCCGATTTAAGATAAAATTCATCGGTTTGCAGTTTGATCCTTTTGGCGTCGGACAAAAAAGAGCCGGTCTGGATGCATAACAGCACGTCCTGGGCATAGGCATCGGCCTTTTTTACATAATGGACATCATTGGTCGCGACCAGTTTTATTTTCAATTCGCGGGCAAGCCTGATCAGCAGAGGATTCAACTGTTTAAAATCCGCTAGGGCCAGGTCCTGGATCTCCAGATAGAAATCATCGCCAAAAAGCTCCTTAAACCAGTGAGCGGTTTTCTGCGCCTTGTCATATTCGCCGCCTAAAAGCAGTTGCGGGATCTCGCCTTTCGGGCAACCGGACAGGACGATCAAGCCTTGAGGATATTTACTCAGCAGCTCCCGGTCAATCCGCGGCCGGGAGTAAAAGCCTTCGATCGACGCTAAGGAAACCAGCTTGATCAGATTGCGGTAACCGGCCAGATCTTTCGCCAGGACTGTCAAATGATACGGTGAGCGGTCTGCCTTGGTCTCTTTATCAAACCTCGTCCGGGGGGCCAGATACATTTCGCAACCGATGATTGGTTTAATCTCTGCTGCTTTGGCGGTCGTATAAAAGTTGATCGCGGCATACATGTTGCCATGGTCGGTCAAAGCCACCGCCGGCATCCCCAACTCTTTGGCCGTCTTGACCAGGTCGGGGATCCGTGAAGCGCCGTCCAGGAGGCTGAATTCCGAATGGCAATGGAGATGTACAAATTTCCCTTTGTGAGGCATAGCTTTTTATTCTAACAAAAAAGGCCACAAGCCGCAAGTTAGCCGGCTTATGGCCCTTTTACTTCGAAGTAAAATAAACTAAATGATCATCCGCCGATCCGGAACATCTTGGTCCCGCACTTCGGGCATTCACCCTTAGTAGCCTTGCGACCATTTTTCAGAGTCACGGCTTTAGGATTTTTCATTTCGGTCTTCTTTTTACATTTAACGCAATAACCTTTGACTTCCACCATTTTGCCACCTCCTTCATTTATTATCTTTTATTGACTAGTTGCGATTTTAACCGCAATACTATTCGTTGTCAAGGTCATTCTGACTATACCATGGGAAAAACCGAAGTCTTAGAAGGCCTTTTATCGCCTTTGATTTATGAGAATAAATGCAAGTTTTCAGCGTCAAAATACGATATATATTATGAAAGGCAGACTTAACTCAGTGGGTCGCCAAACTGTCCGGTTAGGACATTAAATAAGAGGGGAAGTTACACACTGAGTGCTTCCCCTACTTATTTAGTGAGGTTAAGTTAAATGGTCAATCAAGCAATAGCGCCAATCATACCAAATATCGGTAACCTGGAAGCGGCGGTCGCCGGCTCCCAGGCGGTCACTTTTACGGCCACCGACCGGAAGATCATTGAAGAGCGCGGCGGGCAGGTGGATAAAAGTCGTTCCTTCTTTGATCTCCTCAAGGAAAAACCATTGACCCCGGAAGTTGAGAACGAAGAAACCAATGTCAAACCCCAGCAAGATGCCAAAGAGCTAAAACGGCGCTACCATGAACACAAGTCAATGTTGAAGCACGCCGCGCTGTACAATCCACGAGAACATGTGGAGATCACCAATGCACTGCCCGATCATTATGAAGAGCCGCGACAAATCATTTTAGCACCGGAAGAACAGCCAGCTTCGGCCCAGAATGCTGTCAGTCAAGAACAGAGGGAAAAACTTAAGCAGGTCGTGGAAGCTACCGCCAAAATTGCTAAGGAATTAAAACTTAACCCCGCCGAGCTCTTTGACAAATTCGCCCTGGAACAGTCCGAGCTTCACAGCTTGATCTCCAGAGTAAAAGAATATCATTTAAAAAGACTGCTGACCGAGAATGAAAGTGAATTTACCAGCTTGACCGAAGCGATCAAAAATGAAACGATCCATTCC
>JAQTLJ010000073.1 GCA_028714935.1 Candidatus Margulisiibacteriota bacterium
AGATTCCTAAGTCCGGTGAGTAATATCCAGGTCCAGCCCTTTTAGCGCGGATTCCGCCCCGAACAGGATCAAGATATCGTCCGCCTGAATTATCGTATTGCCTGAAGGTATAATGGCGCTCTCTTCCCCTCTTCTTATCGCCAGGATCGTAACATTATGCCGGTTGCGCAGGTCAAGATTGGAAAGCGTTTTCCCTACCCACTTTCCCAGCGGCTTGGTCCCGACAATATGGACGTCCTCTCCGACATCAAAATAGTCGAGCACGCCGGAGCTGGTCAGGCGGTTGACCAGTTTGATCGCCGTATCCTGCTCCGGAAAGATGATCTCATCGACCTGGATCTTTTGCAGGACCTGGCCGTGGACCGTATTGTGCGCCTTACAAACGACCTTTTTTATCCCCAGGCTCTTGCAGATCTGGGCGGCGATGATATTGGCTTCGATGTGGCTGCTTTCCGCCACGATCACGACATCACAATCCTGGACACCGGCCTCTTTCAACGCGTTCTCATCGGTAATGTCGCCGACATAGGCATGGGTGACCTGGTCTTTAATGCCCTGAATAACGCTTTCGTTCCGGTCCATGGCGATCACTTCTTGCTTCTTAAAATAAAGCTCGCGCGCCACTTTCGACCCGAACCTGCCTAACCCCAAAACCGCAAATTGCTTCTTCATACGTATCCCTCCATTTATCCGATCGAAACGCCCTCTTTGGGCGGCTCAATTTTCGACTCTCTCTGGCCGATCGCCAGGGCCAACAGCAATGTCAGCGGCCCGACCCGGCCGATAAACATGGTGACAATTATAATGATTTTACCGGCCGAACTCAAGAACGGGGTGATCCCCATGCTTAAACCCACCGTCCCAAAGGCGGAAAAGGTCTCGAACGCGATCTGCGTCAAGTTGAACTTTTCCGTCCCGCTTAGCAGAAAGATCGGCAAGGCAACGGCCAGCAGGCCCAGGATCATGATCGCAAACGCCCGGCGAACGGTCTCCGCCGGCACCCGGCGATTGAACAGCACCGTGTCCCGCGAATTCCGCAGGGTCGCCCAGATCGTGGAAGCGATCAAAGCAAAGGTCGTGGTTTTAATACCGCCGCCCGTCCCGCCCGGACTGGCCCCGATAAACATCAAAATCATGATAAAAAGCGCTGACACCGGCAGCAGCTTGCCCATATCCAGCGTGTTAAATCCGGCGGTGCGCGGCGTCACTGCCTGGAAATAAGAAGCTAAAACTTTGCCCTGAAGAGCTAAGGGGGCTAAAGTATTGTTGTATTCTAAGATCAGGTAGACTAAAGTTCCTCCAATGATCAACAGCAGTGTCGTGACGACCACCAGTTTAGTATGCAGCGACCAGCGCTTAAACTGCAGAATATCCGCGATCACCAAAAAGCCGATACCGCCGATAATGATCAGGGTCGTAACGGTCAGGTTCACGACCACATCGGTCACGTAAGGGGCTAAATTGGCAAAATTTGCCGGCAGGGCGAACCCGGCATTATTAAAGGCGGAAATGGCATGAAAGACCCCGTAAAGCAGCGCCCGGCCGGCCCCCATTTCCGGCAGAAAGCGCAAAAAAAGGATCAATGCCCCCACCCCTTCGACCAGAAAAACGATGCCAAAGATCTTTCTCAAGACCTGCAGCACATCGTTCAGAGAATAAATATTCAACGCTTCCATGATCATCAGTTTTTCGGAAACGAACATTTTGCGCCGGAAAACCAGGACCAGAAAAGTGGAAAAAGTCATATAGCCTAAACCGCCGACCTGCATCAGGCACATGATAATGATCAGCCCAAACAGCGAGAAGTGCGTGCCGGTATCAAGCGTTACCAGCCCGGTCACACAGACCGCCGAGTTCGCGGTAAAATAGGAATCCAGGAAATTCGTTGCTATCCCTTTAGCCGATGAAACAGGCAAGGACAAAAGGACCGCCCCGATCGTGATGAGGACTAAAAAACTGAACGCGATCAATGTGCTGGGACGGATTTTAATCATGCCTGATATTCAACTCTTCTCCGCAATATTTGCACTGCCCGCCGGCAACGCCGATAAGCTCCGTTTGATACCCGACCCTTGCAATGAGCAGCTGTCGGCATTTCGGGCAATAAGTATTCTCTCCCTTATGCCCGGGAACGTTACCAATATAAACGAATTTTAAGCCCGTATCAAGCCCGATCTGCCTGGCTTTTTCCAGCGTTTCGACCGGCGTCGGCGGCAGCTGGTCAAATTCAAGATAAGGCATGAACCGGGTCACGTGCCAGGGAGTTTCCGGCCCCAGCTTATCTCTGATCCAGCCGGCGATCTTTTTCAGCTGCGCGTCATCATCGTTCATGGTCGGTATGACCAGCGTGATGATCTCAACGTGCATGTTCCATTTTTTCCTGGCGCGCTCGGCTGAGTCCAGAACAGGCTTAAAATCCCGGATCTTGGCGATCTTGAAATAAAACTCCTCGCTGAAGCCTTTGACGTCAACGCGGTAGGCATCGAGGTACGGTCCGATCATGTCCAGGGCTTCGGGGTTGATATAGCCGTTTGTCACCCAGACAGTGTAAAGACCGGCCGCTTTGGCCAATTTCGCTCCATCAAGAGCGTACTCGAACCAGATGATCGGCTCATTGTATGTCCAGGCGATCCCCCGGCAGCGTTTTTCTTTGGCCAGGGCGACCAGCTGTTCTGGAGATATAAATTCGGCGCCGGGATCGTGTTCTCCATCCAGCTTAACATGGGCGATCTGCCAGTTCTGGCAGTGTCCGCAGCGCATATTACAGCCGTAAGTCCCCAGTGAAAGCACTTTTGTCCCGGGATAAAAATGATTAAGCGGCTTCTTTTCGATCGGGTCAACCGCGATGGAAGAGACTTTGCCGTAGATCAATGAGTAAAGTTTGCCGTCAACATTCTTCCTCACGCCGCACACCCCGACTTTGCCGGCTGCGATCTTGCAATTCCAGGGACAAAGAAAACACTGGACTCTTTGGTCCGGCAACTGCCTGTAAAACATCGCTTCTTTAAGTTTATTTGCCGTCATAGTTATATGCTCGGATTAACTATCCTACCAAAAAATAAAATCGTTCCGCTATTATTATCGCGTATCAAGAATATAAATGGGTGGTCAGCCTTAAATACTTTCGGTTCTTCAGGTCGTGGCGCCATACTTTCCGCCATAAGCACCGCAGTTGCCGCGGCCGCCTCGGTCCCATCTTCATTTACATCAACATAAGCCTTGTGGATCACATCCGAAATAAAAATGTCCCGTTTCCCGGTCATACCTGAGAAATCAGCATTGTCAACAGAAAAAGCATCTTTCATCCCCATCACAGGCAAGATATCCTGTAAACTAAAAGTTGAAGTGGTTTTAAACCGGGGCAGACTGATGATGACTTCTTTGCGCTCCAGCTCCTTAAGCCAGCGGTTCAGTTCCTCTGATTTTAAATTCTGCTCTAAGCTCGCCAGGCCGGCTCTTTCCTTGGGCAAAATTATTAACATTGCCAGGTCATAATGCTTATAAGGCAGCTGCAGCATCTGTAACTTGGCATTTTCATAATATTCGAACTCTTCGGTCTGCTTCATCATCGGAACAATGGTCTTTTCATCGCTTGAAAGATAGAAGGCCTCATCTCTGGTCGCTTCTTTTTCGAATTTTTCATGCCAGGCGGCTTTGAAATAAATAGCGTTGATCAGGATCAAACGCGTCAGCTTATTAACGCTTGCGGGAACAAGCAAATCTTTTATTTTTTTATCGGTTTGCTTTTCCACCCAGCGGTTGATCGTTTTCCGCGACTCTTCCGGGTTGCGCATAAAATCTGCCTGGTTTAACTCCGACCGATATCGATCCTTGAGAATGGATAAAAACGGCTTAAGAAATTTATAGCCCCTCTGCCCCCACAGTGCGTTAGCCGCCGTTAATTTGTAGCTTTCTTTTGGAGTATTGAGCTGGTTTATCAACCGGCCAAGTTCCTGATGGTCTTTATCTGCCGACGGGCCCAAGTTTAAAGTCCCGGCCATCTGCCGCGCGGTTTCTCCGCTTGCCCCGGCATAAGCCATAGACAAAGCTGTATAAACGCCGTAAGGCGAAAAGAAAAGATTCCCGGGCTCGTCTTTCAATTCTTGATACAGATTGAATGAAAAAGAATTGATCTTATCAGACATATTTTGATAATTAATAGTATAACCCTTATTTATTAACAAGATATTAATAATCATTATTGCTAATATCAGCGCTTTCCTGATCATGCCAATTGCTTTATCACCCTTTCACCACGCCCAGCGGCCGCATTCTGGCGACTTTTCTGGCCAGCCCGGAATTGTGCACTACGTCAACCACTTCGCGCACATCCTTATAGGCCTCCGGGGCTTCTTCCACCAGCCCTTTGCGGCTGGCGGTCCGGACGATAACGCCGCGTTTGCCCAGATCAGCCAGGAGCTGATCGACCGAAAACTGCCGGGTCGCCGCCGAGCGGCTTAGTCTCCTTCCCGCTCCATGGCAGACCGAACCCCAGGTTTCCTGCATCGCCCTCTCCGTTCCGACCAGGACATATGAATAACGCCCCATGTCTCCGGGAACCAGGACCGGGTCTCCCGGGAACGCTCGGGTAGCGCCTTTACGATGAACGCAGAGCAGTTTGTCTTTACCATTAACTTTATAAGTTTCCTTTTTAGCAATATTATGAGCCACGTCATAGATCAAGGAAATCCCCAGTTTACCGGGCGCTGCCCCCATTGCTTTAGCGAAGGAATCTCGGGTCCAGTGCATCAGCATCTGGCGGTTAGCCCAGGCATAATTGGCCGCGGCGGCCATGGCTGCGAAATAATTTTCTCCTTCCGGCGAATTGACAGGGGCACAGCATAACTGGCGATCCGGCAAAACTATATTATACTTTTTTGCCGCCTGGTTCATGACCGAAATGTAATCGGTGCAGACCTGATGGCCCAGGCCGCGAGAACCGGAATGGATCATGATCGTGATCTGGTCTTTCCACAGGCCAAAAGCGTTGGCCGTTGTTTCATCAAATATCTCTTCGACCACCTGAACTTCCAGAAAATGATTGCCCGATCCCAGCGTCCCTTGCTGGCTGGTCCCCCGTTCCTTCGCATGTTTGGAAACCAACGATGGATCGGCCCCCTCCATCGCGCCGTGTTCCTCCGTATGAAGGATATCATCTTCCGTGCCGTAACCATGCTCGACCGCCCATTTTGTCCCCTTGACCATCAATTTATCCAGGTCGGCAGCGGAAAGTGACAGCGGGCCTTCAGAGCCGACACCGGAGGGAACTTCACGCGCCAGGGTATCGACTATCTCTTTGATCTTTGGCATAACTTCATCATGATAAAGAGTAGTTCTAAGAACGCGGACGCCGCAATTGATGTCGTAGCCAACGCCGCCGGGAGAAATTATCCCGCCGGCTTCAGGATCGAACGCCGCCACTCCGCCAATAGCAAAGCCGTAACCGAGGTGGATGTCCGGCATGGCTAAAGAATTGCCGACTATTCCGGGGAGGCAAGCGACATTAACTACTTGCAGGTGGGCATTTTCTTCATAGATCAACTGGAGCATATCCTCAGCGGCATAGATCAGAGCATCGGTCCGCATCCCTTCCTTAAAAGACCGGGGTATCTTCCAGCGGTAATCGTCGATCTTTTGGAAAACTTCCTTATAGCCCATCAAATTTGCCTCGGGGGTATTCTATCACATCTCTATCGTGAAGTAGATGCCTTCCTCCCCGCCTTCGTCCAGGCCTTTAGCATAAACCATTTTTAGATTAAACCAGTAATATCCCCAGAATAATTGCGTCCCCAAGTTCAATTCCGCCCCATAACTTCTTTTCAATTTTATATTGCTGGCTTGTTCAAATGTCGCTCCCCCCAGGTCATAGAATAAACTCCCCCAAAGCTTATCAAAAAACGAACCGCCGAATAAAAATCCGGTCTCCGGATAAAGCAGCGGGAAGCGGTAGTCAGTGGAAAGCAGCGCTCCCTTATTACCCGACAGGTCGGTGCTGGGGTACCCGCGGATCGGCAAATACTTCCAGGAAAAATTACTTTGCTCCAGCTGTTCTCCCCGGCTGTAAAAACCGTAAAGTTTTGGGGTAAGGACATGGTGCGGCAGCGGCGCGGGCAAGTACGTCGCCGCATTGGCGCTATAATTCGTGTAGGTATAATTTGATCCAAAAGTTGGTGAATTCATGGCGACTTTTAAAGAAAGGTCGATGCCGTCCTCAGAACTGATCGACTTCGCGTAACTCCTGGC
>JAQTLJ010000074.1 GCA_028714935.1 Candidatus Margulisiibacteriota bacterium
TATTTTGGGGATCTGGGCGGGCGGGGCGGTGGGGGCGGCGATATCGATTGCCGCTGGCGTTCAGTTTGTAGTTTTAGGGATGAGCTCGGTCCCGATCAGCGCGTTCATCTTTGCTTTAATGGCGGTATTTGTGGTGTATAAGTTGGCAAAAGTCTCCGGCAAAACCGCTCCGGAAACTCTGATCTTAGCTGGTGTCGCCCTGTCGGCTTTTTGTGCGGCGATATTGTCATTGATAATCATTATTTCCGGCAGCCTGCAGTCGATCTATTTTTGGTTATTGGGCAGCCTCTCTTCGGCCAGCTGGTCGAATGTTATAACCGTATTGCCTTATGCGATTATCGGCGCCCTGATCGCTTACTTTTATTCCAAGGAACTGAATGCGCTGCTGCTCGGAGAAGTAATGGCCGCGACCCTGGGAGTGGACATTGAGCAGACCCGTTTGATCATGATCGGCACGGCTTCTTTGATGACAGCGGCGGCAGTTTCAGTTTCGGGACTGATCGGGTTTGTTGGCTTGATCGTTCCGCATTGGATCCGGTTGATCATCGGTCCGAATCATCGCCTGCTGATCCCGGTTTCCGCGCTATCCGGCATGCTTTTGATGGTGGTGGCCGATACAATTGCCCGAACCGTCCTTTCGCCGTTGGAAATACCGATCGGGATCATTATGGCGCTGGTCGGCGCGCCCTTCTTTCTTTATTTGCTGCGCCGCAGGAGACTGGAAGGAAAATGAGCGTTCTAAAAGTTGAACAACTTGTTTGCGGCTATGATCCTAAGAAACCGGTCATTAATGGCGTGTCTTTTTCGGTCTATGACGGTGAATTCGTCGGCATTGTCGGTCCGAACGGATCGGGCAAAACCACCCTGCTTAGAGCGCTGACCGGATTATTAAAAGCCCGGCAGGGATCGATCATTATCAGCCAGCATCGGATCGAGCAGCTTGACCGCAAGGAGCTTGCCCGGCGGATCGCTTTTGTGCCGCAACTGATGGAGCCGATCGTCGGTTTTACCGTCGAGGACCTGGTGCTTCTTGGCCGCACCCCCTATCTTGACCGCTTTGCTTTTGAAAGCCACGATGATTATGAGGCGGTCAAGTGGGCGATCGAAGAACTGAAGATCGAGAACCTAAAAGACCGCCCGATAACCGAGCTGTCCGGCGGAGAGTTCCAGCGCGTAGCGATCGCCCGGGCGCTGGCGCAGGAACCCAAAGTCCTGCTTCTGGACGAACCAACCTCCCATCTCGATATCCGTTATCAGATCAAGATCTGCAAGCTGTTGAGAAAGCTGCGCGCCCATCGGTCGGTCGTCGCTACTTTCCATGATCTAAACCTGGCTTCACGGTTTTGCTCTAAGTTGATCCTGCTTAAGAACGGAACACTGATCGCCGAAGGGCATCCGGATGAGGTGGTCACGCCGGAGAATATCTGGAAGGCGTACCGGATCAAAGTTACTGTTAGGAAGAACCCCAACACCAAAAAAGCCCGCTACGTTTTGTTGCCTTGATCAAGGCTGCATGGTTTCAGCGTCAAATATTTTGATCAGACTGCCGGTTATCTGACCGCATTTGCCGGAGCCGATCTTTTTACCCCAGATCTTAGTGATCGGGACGATGCCCGGCCCGGAAAGGGTAATGAAGCATTCGTCAGCAGCGTAAAGTTCTTTCGGCGGTAAATATTTTTCAACAACCTTGTAGGCTGATCGTTGTGCCAGATGGATAATCAGAGATCGAGTTAATCCAGGGAGGATCGGAGCCTCTATTGGCGGGGTGTAAATTAAGCCGTTTTTTATTATAAAGATATTGCTGATAGTGCCTTCCGCCAGATTACCTCTTGCATCCAGCAGAAACGCTTCGTTCGCGCCGGCCTTCTTGGCTTCCATTTTGGCAAGGATGTTGTTCAGGTAGCCGAGCGACTTGATCCGGGAAGTCGGGACATCAGGTCTGGCGATTGAGCTGATGATCGCTTTCCAGCCATTTTTAAAAAGGCTTTTAGGATAGGGCTTTAATTCTTCGACTGAAACAATCGCAGTTGGCCGGCCGGCGGCATTGCTTGGGTCCAGGCCGTGCCCTTTTGCTTCTCCTCTGGTTATGATTATTTTAATGTATGATTCTTTAAAATTGTTGGCAAAGACCGTCCGGAGGACAGCGAGCTTTAATTGCGCGGCTGATAAGGGGAGGTTAATGCGAAGTTGTTTTAATTCGCGCAGGAGCCTTTTGATATGTTCTTCCAGCTGGAAAGGCGTTCCCCGGTACGTCCGGAGCGATTCAAAAACCCCGTCGCCATAGGTTAATCCCCGGTCAAAAATGGAGATCGTTGCTTCTGTGACAGGGACAAGCTGGCCGTTAAGGAAGACCTTTTTGCTTTTCACCGGTAAAATTATAACATGAAAAAGGTCAGGAGATCGGCAGGGTGAAGCAGAGACGGCTCCCTTTACCCAGCCCGTTTGATTCTGCCCAGATGCGGCCGTCGTGCGCCCCGATGATTTCACGGGCCAGAGTTAAGCCCATGCCGATCCCCCCGATAGAGCGGGTATAGGAAGTATCGATCTGGAAGAAGCTTTCAAAAATCTTTTCCAGATGTTCCGGAGCGAGGCCGATGCCCGAATCGGCGACGACGACCTTGATCTCCTTGTCTCCTTTTTCAAAGGAAACTTTGACCCAGCCATTAGCGGGCGTGAATTTCAGGGCGTTGCTGAGGAGATTATCCATGACGCGCATTAGTTTTTTTCTATCAGCCATGATGGCCATACGATAGCTGGGATAATTCGTCTCAACCTGAATAGCCTTGGCAGCAAAAGTGGAGGCTGAAGCGGAAAGGCTCTCTTTGACAATATCATCAAGGAATTGCGGTTCTTTTAGTAATTCCAGCGGTTTTCCGGCTTCAACGCGGGAGATATCGATCAACGAGTCGATCAGATCAGCCAGGTGGTCGCTTTGGTTTGAAATAATATTCAGCGCTTTGATCTGTTCGGTTGTGATCTGGCCCATCTGACCGCTTAAGATCAGCGATAAATAGCCTTTGATCGGCGTCAGCGGCGTGCGGAGCTCGTGGCTGATAACGGAAAGGACCTCATGTTTGAGCTGGTTGACTTTTTTCAGCTCGGTAATATCCTTTAAAATTGCCGAAACACCAAGCACACTGCCCGATGTGTCCCGAATAGGGGAGGCGGTTAAAAGCAGCGGAACTTCTCTCCCGTGCTTGCCCTTTTTACCCAGTTCGATAGCCTTAATATTTTTCGATTGCAGGATCTTGTTAACCAATTCTTCCGTTTCCTTATCGGTAAAAAATGGCGGGGTCCGGCCGATGACCTCGGCGGCCGCATAACCAAAAATTGATCTTGCCCCCTCATTCCAGGAAAGGATCCTGCCCTGCAGGTCGAGCGTGATAATGGCATCATCGCTCCCCTGGACCAGGCCGTTTAAGTAATCCCTGGTTTCGGTAATATCGCGGTAGAGCTTGGCGTTCTCGATCGCCACACCGGATTCGGAAGCCATGGTCAGCAAAAGCCCCAGGTCATCGGGGCTGTAGGGTTCGCCCGAAAGTTTTTCTCCCAGGCAGAGGATGCCAACCAGCTTATCCCTGGAAAAAGAGGGGATGGCGACGACCGATTCAAGCTTTTCCAGCGCGGCACAAACGCCATTAAGACGCACTTTTTCAGCCGCGTTGACATTGCCGCTGGAGCGCAGGGCCTTGATCTCGTCCAGGACGACCGCGTCTTTCTTTTCTTCCATATAGGCGATCAGGGAGTTGCCGGGTTCAAAGGTGATATTCAAGAATTCCTGAGGGTGTCCGTTGGTCTTTTCCACCAGGAACATGTTCTTCCGTTCTTCGTACAGCATGATGGCGACATTTTTGACGCACATGGCGCGCAGGATCGTGCGGTCGATCAGGCGGAACAGCGTGTTGAGGTTCGTGACGGAAGCGATCAGGCGCGTGACTTCCTTGATGACATTCTGGTATTCAACGGTCCGGCGGAAGAAGAGCTTATCGGTGACCGTTTGCAGGCGTTCGCGCATCGGGGCAAAGGTAACGGCAATGACTAGCGCGGCCGGGATCGAAGCCCAAAATGAGTAATACCCGTAAATAAAACGAAAAAGAAATTCAAATGCCACTACGATCAGAACATAAACGAAAGTAATCGCGCTGGTGACCAGGCTGTAGGCGGTGGTTTTTTTTATCACCAGAGAAATATTCATCAAACGGTACTTGGTGATGGCATAAGCGGTGGCTCCCAGCAAAAAGATCGTGCCCAGCGGACCAAAAAAGATAAAATGGACAATGCCGAATAAATTAACCAGGATGAGATTGAAAACAACAACCATTACAGTGGTGACCAAAATACCGGCAAAGAAATAATTATACTTGGTTTTTTCTATCGCAGTGGCCGTTCTGTAATTCCGAAAAAAAATGAATCCGGCGATTGAAAAGTAAGCCAGGATGTAGAGAGAGAATAAATTGCGGAGATCGCCCAGCCTGATCACTATGGTGTGGCCGGCTAATTCCGAAGAGATAATGGTTTTCCCGATTATCAGGCCGGCAAGGATAACCGCCGGCAGGCAAAGCAGTAAAATATGGAAAGCAGAATAGACTGGTTTTCTGTCAGGGAAAGCGTCGCTGAATAAAATAGTCAGCAGCGGTATAGGCAGGGCGATCAACAGGACCCATTTAACGGTCTGGAGAAAGGCGATTTGCCAAATATTAAGGTAAAGCGAGCCGATGACCGAACACCAGAGGAACAGGGCAAAACAGATCAAGAAGAATAATAATTGGGTGTGGCTTCTTCGGGATTTGAGAAGAACGATCACGCCCAAGGACAAATTGATGAACCCGGCTAAAAAGGTGAGAACGGCCGCGATTGAGGAATAGGGGATGATCATAAGTATTTCAGAAAAAAGCCGCCGACCATCCATTTGCTTGACTCGATGGTGATGCCGGCCAAGAGATCTTTTGGCTTGAATATGTTTTTCTCCAGCATCTCGTCAAGAGAAACAACGACCGAGGAGGCGCCGCTATAGCCTTGATAGCTGACGTTATTAAACCATTTTTCGTAGGGGACAGCATATAACTGGAGCGCTTCCGCCCGGCCTTTATCTAAAAGCTTGAGAGAAGGAATGGTCACAATGACATGATCAATTTCAGCGGCGCCAATATTAATGCGTTTTAGCATTCTGGAAAAACCCTCGCTTAGTATTTTTGGGGCGAGTTCCTCGACTGCCTTATAATCTTGTCCGAAGTGGTGCAATCCCGCTTCATAAGCCTTAAGCAGGTTGTAGCGCGGCGCCCCGTGGGCAAAAGTCATCCCCGCCTTAAGTTTGCCGCCGAGCGATTCGTTGTAAACATCCAGGACTTTAATGCCACGGCTGACTTTTTCACGGGCTGACATAATAACGGCGCTGGCGCTGTCGGATAAAAACCATCGCAGGAGCAGGTTTTCGGGGCCGAGTATCTGCTGGTTATAATGATCAGCCCGGAGGTAAGCGGAAGAAAATTGAGAATAAGCAGCGACGACCGTTTTATAGCGGCCCAATCTCAGCCCATCAAAAGCGATCTGCATCACTTTGCTGATGCCGGTGCAATTGGAATGTATCTCCATTTCGGCGCAGTTCTCGATGCCGAGCGCCTCTTGGATCAGGGTGGTGGTCGGCGGGGTTTGATGGTCCGGCATTAAATTACCGAGGAGCAGGCAGTCGATATCTTTGGGAGAGAGCCCAGCTTTATCCAGGGCTTTGTTGACCGCTTTGACGGTCATGCTGACATTGGTCTCGGTGTATTCTTTGGTCACAGGATCGATGGCAAAATAGCAACGCTCAATGCCGATGCGAGATTTAGCAAGATGCCGGAGCTTGGAGATCATTTTTTTTATTCGAGGCGGAGCCTGGTCGAACGAGCCGAGAACTTCTTCTATCTTGTCAAATGGGACGGGTTCGCCGGGATGATATACGCCAGTTGAAACAAGCTGCACTTCTTTGAGCTCCGACATATTAAAGCTCCTTTCTTTCGTAAATGAAAAAAGATATAATCAATCCATTATAAGGGGAGGCGCAATGAGTTGCAACCGGATTCTTGACCTGTTAATGCCTGAAAGCGCTTATTCGATCTCATCGGAAGGGATGGTCGATTTTGTCCCGCCCGACTGCCCGCACAAAGAAATTGGCCTAGCTTATGATAAAGCTTCAAAAATATACGATAAATATGCGCTTGAGGGGTCAT
>JAQTLJ010000075.1 GCA_028714935.1 Candidatus Margulisiibacteriota bacterium
CTAATTCAAAGATCCCCGAAGACGGCTATGTCCTGTCCCTCTGCGGGCCGGGAGTGGAGACCATTGCCGACAATGTTAAAATCGGCGACAAGATCAATATCGGCATCAAATTGGTCCCCTACACCGTCGCCCCCGAAAAGATAATCCACCTGATCTCCGGCGGCCCCCGCCTGCTGAAAAACGGCACCCTTTATGTTTCTAAAAATGAGGAAAAATTTAAAATGGATATTGCCAAAGGCCGCGCCGCCCGGACGGCGATCGGCATTACGCGCGACGGGAATCTGCTGCTGGTCACGATCGACGGCCTGCCCAGGGAAAAATCGGACAGGAACGATCAGGCCAGTATCGGCGCTACCTTGGAAGAATTATCAGATCTGATGCTGGCCTTGGGCGCAGTTGAAGCGATGAATTTGGATGGCGGCAGTTCCAGCACAATGGTAATTAACGGCCTGGTCGTTAACCAGCCGACCGCCGGCTACCAGCGGGGAGTCAGCAACGCGATTCTGGTGAAACCCCGAAGTTAAAATGCTCCTTAAATTCCTCTGACAGCGGGACCTTGCCGTCCCAGCGGGCCAAAACCGAACCTTCTTTTTCAATGACCGTCGCGGGGATCTTAATCACGCTGTAAAACGCCCCTTCGGCCAGGCCATCGACCGTTTCCATGTCAAAAAAGTTGAGCTTAACCTTCTCGCTGTCTATCCCCCAGCGGCCAAAAAAAGTCTCGAACTTTTTCATTGTCGTCTTGCAGAATTCACAACCGGGTTTCCCAAAAACTTTGACTTCCATGATCTTAGCCCCCTTTTATAAAGATACTCTTTGGCGGTCGCGGAGTTCCGCGATCTTGCCTTTATTCCACCCCGGGATCCGCGAGAAGTATCCCGTGATCCGGGTTATCCCTTCTATGTTCTCGGAGCGGCAGTACGGGCATTGATCGAACAGGCCGCGCGCGGTCTTGCCGCAGTCCGAGCAGGCGGTAAATTCCGGCGAAAAAGCGATCTGCGAATTCTGCGTGCTCCGGAAAGTCTTGATCACAAAATTGGCGATCGATTCGGCGCTCGGCCGCGATTCCCCCAGCCAAACGTGGGTCAGCGCCCCGGCGTCGATCAGCGGATGGAACAGGCCTTCAAGCTTGACGCGATCGATCGGGTTGATCTGATAGGCAACATTAAAATAGGTGGAATTAGTATAATATATCTCTTTGGTCTTCAGGTTGCCTTTGACCACCTGTTTTGTCTTTTCCGGAAAATGCTCCAGGTCGAGCTTGGCAAAGCGGTAGGCGGTTGATTCCGCCGGGGTTTGCTCGAGGACAAAATGAAGATCGTATTTTTCCGACAGCTCCTGGCATTTCACTTTCATGAAGGAAACGACCTTCAGCCCAAAGCGCAGCGCCTCCTCCCCTTCATGCAGCTCCTTCCCCAGGTGCGCCTGCACCAGTTCGTTCAATCCCAGGATGCCGACAAGGTGGGTCACCCGCCTCAGCCTAAGATACATTTCGCCGTCACGTTTCACCGCCAACAGTGACAGCGGCCCCTCCGCCCCTTCGGCCAACAACTCTTCAATAAATTTCCTCTTTTCACGGTGGGCGGTCGCGGCGGTTTCAAGCATTTTTTCGATACCTTTAAAGAGCTGCTCGTCGCTTCCCTCCGCCAGATAAGCGAGGCGCGGCAAATTGACCGTTACGTTCTGGATCGCCGAATATCTCATCCGCCACGGCTCTTTGGCGTCCTGCAGGTCGGAATACTCAAGCTTAAAAGCCAGGCGGCAGCATTCCGAAATCTTGGCGGTTTCTCCCCGATCAAAGACAAAATAGGTGTTCCCCATCTCCGCCGCCACTTCCGAGATCAGTGTTAAGAACTCCTCATGGCCCGTGGTCTGGAAAAATTTTTCCGTCATGTGGACCAAAGGTTTCGGGAAAAAGAACGGCCGGCCGGTCCCATCCCCTTCCTTATAAACTTCGAACATCGCTCGGGCAAAAGCCTGGGCCAGTTCGAGGTATTCGGCATAAGTTTTACCGGTATAAGCCCCTGCCCGGCCGATCGCCGGCACGGCTTCAAAGTGCTTGGGCACCTCCCAGTAAATGTTCAGGTCGGAAAACAGCCCCTGTCCGCCACGGGCCACCGCTACCGTCGCAAATTCGGTGATCAGCTTGCGCGCCAGCCTTTTGATATGACCGTAGCTGTAGCCTTCGAGGTACGGGGCGATAAAGAGATTGACCGCGTCCCAGCCGATCGCGCCGGCAAAATGACCGTGCAAAGCAATGGAAAATTTAACCAGATGCGAGATCAGCTCATCGGCGTCTTCCGCCGGCTTGGCCGCCCCTTTGGTGTCCGGCAGGTCAAGCCCGAATTTTTTGATGTATTCGAGCGACTGGCCGCTGCAGTACGGGCGGTCGACAAAGCCAAGGTCGTGGAGATGGATATCGCCGCGCATGTGGGCATCGGCCACCGGCAGGGAAAAAACGTTCAGCAAAGCGAACTCTTTTTTGATGTTCTCCGCCAGGGTCAAATTGGTCGCTTCCGGGGAGTGCGGCGTATTGGCGTTCTCCTTGTTCTTATGGAAGATGATCTTCTTAACATCATAAACGGGAACTCCGAGGCGGGTATGTTTGCGGCGGGCGTCTTCCTGGCCGTATTCCAGAAGTTTTACGTCAACCAGTTCCCTGACGAGCGGCGCGGTGATCGTCTGCACCGCCATTGCTCTGATCTGTTTTTCCACTTCAATGGCAATGATCGCGCCGATCTCCGGGTTCAGCCCGGTCTCCTTGACCAACGCTTCGACGATCTTGGCCTTGTCCCAGGCAATGATGTCATCCGTCGAAGTTCTAACAAAAACCGACAGGTCCGTCGCTTCTTCCGCTACGGCCGAATGTATCTCTTCCTGTTTTTTGACTGCCAGATCAACCGGCGGCATTGAAGTACTCCCCGTTCCGGAAACGCTCCTTCAGTTCTCCCGTTTTTCCCTTGTTCCAGCCGGAGATCTTGGAGAAATATCCGGTGATGCGGGTAATGCCGTCAACATTATCCGACTGGCAGTACGGGCATTTGTCCCGCAGTCCCCGGGTGATCTTGCCGCACTGGTTGCAGGAAGTGAATTCCGGCGAAAAGGCGATCTGCGCGTTCTGGGTGTGGCGGAAGGTCTTGATCACAAAATTGGCGAGCGAGGCCGGGCTCGGTTTGGCTTCGCCCAGCCAGACATGGGTCAGCGCCCCGGCGTCGATCAGCGGGTGGAACAGCCCTTCCATCCTGACCCGGTCGACCGGGTTCATCGGATTGGAAATGTTGAAATACGTTGAATTGGTGTAATAGATCTCCCCGGTTTGGGCGTTGCCTTTATAAACTTTGCCGGCGTAATCCGGATAATGCTCCATGTCCAGCTTGGCAAAACGGTAAGCGGTCGATTCGGCCGGGGTCTGCTCAAGAACAAAATGCATGCTGTATTTCTTGGACAGCTCTTCGCATTTCAATTTCATGTGCGAAATGACTTTGAGGCCGAATTTTAAGGCGTCCGCGTCTTCATGGAGCTCCTTGCCTTTGTGCGCCTGCACCAGCTCATTCAGGCCGAGTATCCCGACAAGGTAGCTCACCCGCCACATCCGTAAATACGGCTGGCCGTCGCGCTGCATCGCCAGCATGGAGAGCGGGCCGTCCTGGCCGAGATCAAGCAGATCGGTGATGAATTTTTTCTTCTGGATATGCGCCTGGGCGGAAAGCTCCAGATAATGGTCGATCAGCTCAAAAAGCTTGCCATCAGACCGGCCCGCCTTGTAAGCTAATCGCGGCAGATTGATGGTCACGTTCTGGAGGGCCGAATATCTCATCCGCCATGGTTCCTTGGCATCATCGAGATCGGATTTTTCCAGCTTAAAAGAGAGCCGGCAGCACTCTGATATCTTGGCCGTTTCGCCCCGGTCAAAAACATAATAAGTGTTCCCCATTTCGGTAGAGACTTCGGCAATGTGCATCAGGAACTCCTCATGGCGCGGCGTCTGGAAGAATTTTTCGGTCATGTGCACCAGCGGTTTCGGGAAAAAGAAGGGGCGGCCGGAGCCGTCGCCGTCGCGGTAAACATCAAACAGCGCCCAGGCGAACCGCTGCGATTCATCAATATAATCAGCGTAGGTCTTGCCGGTATATTGTCCGCCGGGGCCGATCGCCGGCACCTGCTCAAAATGTTTGGGCACTTCCCAGTAAATGTTGATGTCGGAAAAGATCGCCTGGCCGCCGCGCGCCACCGCCTGCTGGCTGTATTCGTAGATCATCATCTGGGCGATCTGGTGGACTTCCTTGTCGGACAGGCCGGTGAGGAACGGGGCAAAAAAGATGTTGACCGCATCCCAACCGATCGCTCCGGCAAAAACGCCCTGCAGGGCGGCCGAGAACTTGACCATTTGCGCCAGCAGCACGTCCGCGTGTCTCGCCGGACGGGCGATGGACAGAGCGTTCGGCAGATCGAGCCCGAACTTCTTTACATATTCCACCGATTGCCCGCTGCAATAAGGGCGGTCGATAAAACCGAGATCATGCAGGTGGATATCGCCGCGCATATGGGCATCCGCAATATCCTGGGTAAAGACATACAGCAACGCAAATTCCTTTTTAATGCCCTCGGACAATGACAGATTGGTCGCTTCCGGTCCGTGGGGGACATTGGCATTTTCCTTATTTTTATTGAAGATGATCTCTTTGACATCGAAGAGCGGAGCGCCCAGCCGGGTATGCCGGCGACGCGCCTCTTCCAGTCCGTGCTCGAGCAATTTCACGTCAACCAGTTCGCGGATCAGCGGCGCGGTTACCGCCCGCAAATTCAACTTTTTGATCTGCTCTTCTACTTCTTCGCCGATCACTTCCGCCAATTCACTGTCAACATTGGTTTCGCGGATCAGCGCCGCCACGATCTTGCCGCGGTCCCAACCGACAATGTCTTCCGCTGACGTCCTGACAAACAAGGCTAGATCGGTCGCATCGGTCCTCTTTTTGGTCTCTTCGACTGTCACTGGTCTCTGCATTTTACTACCCCCCTATACTTATCTCTTTTACTTCTTTGATGAATTCTGACGGGTCTTCAAATTTCCGATAGACCGAGGCAAAGCGGATGTAAGCAATTTTATCGATTGCCTGCAATTTATCCATGACCATTTCACCGATCTTGGAGCTGATGACTTCGCGGCCGGCTTCGCGGTGGATATCCCGCTCGATCTCATCCACCAGCGCTTCGACCGTTTCAACAGAAACCGGTCTTTTTTCACAAGCTTTTAAAATACCGGTCTGCACTTTATCCCGGCTGAACTGTTCGCGCCGGCCGTCGCGTTTGATCACTAGAATCGGCTTCTCTTCCAGCCGTTCATACGAGGTAAAACGTCCGCGGCAGGCGAGACATTCCCGGCGGCGGCGGACCACGCTCCCCTCCTCGATTTCCCGGGATTCAAGCACTTTATCTTCGATTGTTTCGCAAAATGGGCATTTCATATATTCACATATCTAGGGTGCATAGGAATTTAACACACCATATCTGGGGGTGTCAAGGGCCTTTTTTCCCTTAATTGGGAAGGGTTTCGTGAATTTTTACGTCGTGACCGATAACAAAATTATAAGCCCCCACCGGCCGTTTGCCTTCCAGCTGGACCTCTCTTACCAAAACATCCCCCTTGCCTGTCCTGACGATAAAACCGAGATTCTTGACTATCTGCACAATGGCTCCCGGTTTTTCCTGTTGGCCGGCAAGATCAACCGCCTGGAGCTGCGAACTTAATAGCTTGAGCCGTTTCCCATGATAAAATGTGTGCGCTGCCGGCCAAGGCACCATTGCCCTGATGCGATTATGGATCTCGGCCGCTGATTTTCTCCAATCGATCTCACCGCTCTCCTTGGCGATCGCCGGAGCATTGGTCGCTGCTGTGTTATTCTGGGCAGTATATGTTGCTTTTCCCTCTGCGATCTGTTTTATCGCTTTAATTAATAGCTTCCCGCCGGCGGCAAACAATTTCTTGGTCAAAGTTATCGTATTATCCGCCTCTTCGATCCTAACTTTCTGCTGGAGGATGATCTCCCCCGTATCGAGCAGCTCGTCGATCTTCATGATAGTGATGCCGGTCTCTTTTTCGCCGTTCAAGAGCGCCCACTGGATCGGCGCCGCGCCGCG
>JAQTLJ010000076.1 GCA_028714935.1 Candidatus Margulisiibacteriota bacterium
CGCCCGGGCGCTGCAATTAAATGAGGACCTGACCGAAGCGATCGCGCTCGGCCACTACCTGGGGCGCACGCCTTTCGGCCACGCCGGCGAGTATGTGCTGGACGATATTTTGAAGCAAAACTACGGCCGGCACTTCCTGCATAACGAACAAAGCGTCCGGGTAGTTGAGGTGATCGAAAACAACGGGAAAGGCCTGAACCTCTGCCACGAGGTTATCGACGGCATCCGCAACCATACGCCGGACGATCCGCTGCCGGAGACGCTGGAAGGCTGCATTGTCCGCATCGCCGACCGGATCGCTTACCTGCGGCATGACATTGAAGACGCGATCCGCGCGGGGGTGCTGACGGAAAAACAATTGCCGAAGAAACATCTCAGGACCCTGGGCAAGAATCTTCTCGATACTATTGTCAAAGATATTGTGAAGCATTCGCGGGGCAAGCCGCGGATCGAAATGAGCCGGCCGGTGCAGGCCGCCATGGACGGGCTGTACGATTTCATGTACGAAAACGTTTATATCAATCCGGTCGCCAAAAAAGAGGAGTCAAAAGTGCCGATCCTCA
Organism: Candidatus Margulisiibacteriota bacterium; assembly: GCA_028714935.1. Lineage (GTDB taxonomy): Bacteria > Margulisbacteria > WOR-1 > O2-12-FULL-45-9 > O2-12-FULL-45-9 > JAQTLJ01. Next base: position 564 of record JAQTLJ010000076.1, read on the forward strand.
TGAAACAGCTTTTCCGCTACTATCACTACAACGCCGATTTCCAAAAAGGCTTCAAGAGCGAAGAGGCCCAGGTCCAGCACACGGTCGATTTTATCGCCGGCATGACCGACCGCTACGCGATCTCCAAGTTCGAACAGCTTTTTGTCCCGGACGAATGGCGCCCAACGGAGCATAAATGATCCCTGCCCAGATAATCGAAGAAATAAGAAGCAAAGCCGAGATCGTCAAGATCGTTTCCGAGTACGTGCCGCTGCGGAAGCGGGGGAAGAACTATCTTGGCCTCTGCCCTTTCCATCCGGAGAAGGACCCGTCTTTTACCGTTTCTCCCGACAAACAGCTCTTCCATTGTTTTGGCTGCAACGAAGGCGGCAATGTTTTTGCCTTCATCATGAAGATCGAGAATGTCGGTTTTGCCGAAGCGGTCGAAGAACTCGGCGCCAAACTGGGCATTGCTGTCCCGAAACCCGCCGGCGCCGGGCCGACGAGGACCGAAAAGGATAAACATTACCAGGTCATGCAGCTGGCAGCCAGCTTCTTCCGGAATAATCTAAGCGAACCGGCCCAGGCTTATCTTGACCGCCGAGCGATCACCGAAAAAACCAAGGAGCTTTTCCGGCTGGGTTTTGCGCCGGCCGGCTGGGACAATTTATTCAACCACCTGATCGCCCGCGGCGTCCCGCCGGTTTTGATCGAAAGATGCGGCCTGGCCCTGCCGCGCGAAAACAAAAATGGCTATTACGACCGCTTTCGCAGCCGGCTGATCTTCCCGATCGTCGACCAGCGCGATCGGGTGGTCGCTTTCGGCGGCCGGTCACTCGGCGACGAAGAGCCAAAATACCTTAATTCGCCCGACACCTTGATCTATCACAAGGGAGAGACGGTTTTTGGCCTGAATCTTTGCAAGGATCATATCAAGAAGAGTAAAACCGCCGTCCTGGTCGAAGGCTATTTTGACCTGATCACCCCTTTCCAGAACGGTATTTTAAACATCGTCGCTTCTCTGGGGACGGCGCTGACTGTTGCCCAATGCAAGTTATTGTCCCGTTACTGCGAAAATATAGTGCTGGCCTTTGACGCTGATTCCGCCGGCTGGATCGCCGCCGAGAAATCCGCCGACCTTTTGCATAACCAGGGATTGACGGTCAAGGTCGCCCGGCTTAAGGGCGGCAAAGACCCGGACGAAGTGATCCGCAACCAGGGGAGCGAAGCTTTTAAACAGTGCCTGAACACCGCCCTGCCCCTGATCGAATTCAAGATCAGCAGGATCCTGTCGCGGCACAATTTACAAGAGATCGAATCCAGAGCCAGAGCCCTCCGAGAAGTGGCCGCAGTTTTAAGTCAGGAAAAAGATCCTTTTATCCAGCAAGAATACGTTAAACTGGCCGCGCCGCTAATGAAGTGCGACGCCGATGCTTTATTGGCGGAGATCAAACGTCAGCAAAACTCCCGGCAGCAGTGGCCCGGCAATCTGCGCCGGGTAACGGAAAAGCCGAGCGACAAAATCGCCGAAGCCGAAAAGAACCTGATCGCTTTGGCGGCGCAAAACAACGAGGCGCTCAAGTTATTGAAGGAAGAATTGGTCGCGGAGGATTTTAAACTGCGGGAAACCCGGGCGATCGCCGACCTGCTCCTGGCCGCGGACTTTGGGAGCGAGGCCGCTCCGGCCCATTTCCTGCTGGAGAATCTGCCGGACGAAGAGGCCAAGAAATTCCTCTCGGGCCTGCTCATGAGCGAACACCTCTCGCAGGGAGAGAAAATGGAAACGATCATCGCTGATTGCGTTAAAGTGATCAAGGGCGAACGGCTGAGGGCAAAGATCGATGATCTGAAGCTTGAGATCAAGGAGGCGGAGAAGGCCGGGGAGACCGGCCGGGTCGCAGAACTTCTCTCCGCCTTAAAGGGTGAAATTTCATAGAGACTATAGCGATAACAAAATGGAGGGGCAAGATGTTTGGAAAAAGGGAAGATTTTGAATTCCTGCGTGCTTCCGCCACGCGCAAGGGCTACCTGACCCCGGAAGAGATCATGTCGATCTATCCCGAGCCGGAAAAGAACCTGGATGAGATCGAACAGCTTTTGGGCCTGGGGATCGAAGTTTCCGAACGGAAAGAAAAAAAGCCGGAGCGCGAGACAGAAGACGAAGTCATCCACAAGGAGCTGACCGAGCTTAAGGGGGTCGGCGTGGACGACACCGTCCGCATGTACCTGCGCGAGATCGGCAAGTTCCCGCTGCTGACTTCCGAAGAAGAGATCGTCCTGGCCAAACGCATCAAGGCCGGCGATATGCGCGCCAAGCACAAGCTGGTCAACTCCAACCTGCGCCTGGTCGTTTCGATCGCCAAAAAGTACACCGGCCGCGGCATGCTTTTCCTCGACCTGGTCCAGGAAGGCAACCTCGGTTTGATCCGCGCGGTGGAAAAGTTCGATTACCGCAAAGGGTACAAATTCTCCACTTACGCCACCTGGTGGATCCGCCAGGCGATCACACGCGCCATCGCGGACCAGGCGCGGACCATCCGCATCCCGGTGCACATGGTGGAGACGATCAACCGCCTGCGCAAGACTTCGCGCATCCTCCTGCAGCAGCTCGGCCGCAAGCCGACGGAAAAGGAGATCGCCAAGAGAGCACGCATTTCCGTTGACAAGGTGCGCGAGATCATCAAAGTTTCTCAGGTGCCGCTGTCGCTGGAAATGCCGATCGGCGACGAAGAAAGTTCGCGCCTTGGTGATTTTGTTGAAGACGCCTCCGTCCAGGCGCCCGATGAAGTTGTCCTGCACGGCCTGCTCCATGACGACCTGGAAGACGTGATGGGGACGCTGACCGACCGCGAAAAGACGGTTCTTAAACTCCGTTTCGGGATCGAAGACGGCCATCCGCGGACTTTGGAAGAGGTCGGCCGGGTCTTCGCGGTCACCCGCGAACGCATCCGCCAGATCGAAGCCAAAGCTTTGCGTAAGCTGAAACACCCCACCCGCGCCAAGAAGTTAAGGGAATACTTGAAATAATTCTGTTCTTCTGATATTCTGATTCTCCGATAATCCGACCTGCCTGCCGGCAGGCAAGCACGGCCCCATCGTCTAGGGGTTAGGACACCAGCTTTTCAAGCTGAGAACCGGGGTTCGAATCCCCGTGGGGCTATAAATTTACAATTTTGAACTACTGCTTAGAATAATCTTTTACTTGCATTATTCAGAGCGCACATATAAGCCGGCCACTTTTTTAAAAAGCAATGAATCAATCGCTTTTCTTTCTGTTTTTGCTTGTTCCGTAAAGCCCTTTATTTGTTGGCGCTTCCCGATCAAAGCAATCACCTCATCATGAATAGCGGAACCTTCCGGACTGACAATTGTCCCTCCAGCCACAACGCTAAAACCATAATCTACTGGAAACATGCTGGGCAAACTTTCCCGGGAGCTTAATACATGCATATGGACTCGCGGGCCAACCTGAAAACCTGTCCCGGTATTAGCAATAAACCTTATCTGCTGGTCAAGAATCCCAAGTTGTTTGCAGATCTGGAAAGCGGTCTCAAAAAACCGATTAAGATGGTCAGCGGTAAAACCATGGTCCAAGATATTGCCGAAGGCTGCTCTGGCTAAAACGAGAAAATGAGTTTCCGCTTTTAGATCGCCGTCAACTACGCCAAAAAATTCCCTTTGCTTGTCGGCATAGAGCATTTTGTTGCCAAATGCCATTTTATCTGCACCGTCTGCGGCCGCTTCGGCACAACGTTCAAAAAACAGCGCGGGAGCATTTGGGTTCCAGACGACCGAAGGTGACAGCCAGTCTTGGGGACTTTGCGCTGCGACATCCGGTCCAGCTATTAGTTGAATAACCGGAGAACTATTTCGCGCAATATCGACGGACATTCTCAGTCCTCTTTCAGTCAGTTCCTGGATGCCGGCTTGTGCGGAAAAATCAGGCAATAATTCCTCTCTCAGCTCTGCCACTGCTTCTCGACTTCGCAAATGTCCTCCAGGCCCTTTAGGAATTTCAATCCCACCTTTTAGATCTAATACCAGATGATGTTTAACTCCCAATCTTTGTTCAACTCTACCGGAAAAATACGCCGTATCTACTTCTCTGATCATAAATTATTGCCTCCTAATGCGATCATTGGGCAAATCCCCCGCGGGGCTATTCTACTTTTCCGTCTGAATTAGCCTGACCGTTGAGCCGACGCGGTGCATTGCCAGCAGGTAGCGTGTTTCACCGTAAACAGTGTGCCGCAGTATCCGGGCTCCCCCCTCTTCCATCCCGGCCGCCATTACTTTTAAAGCGACCCACATCGGCGACAACCCTTTCATGGCTCCCCGCTCCACTTCGATCGTCTTGACTCTCTGGGCCTGCAGCGCTTCCCTGACCCGGCGGTTCTTGATCCCGGAAACATCTATCGTCCCGCCGCGATCGATCACCCTGGGCGCCAACTCATAATCAGCCGTCGCTTTTAATCCCCACATGACGGGAGAACGGCCGGAAGCAACCGCTTTTGTCCTCGCCCAAGCCACTCCCAGCGGCGTCCCCAGCTGCGGCCGGAAACTCTCGTTGTAAAGACGGCTTGCCCGGCCCAACAGCCTCACTGGCGCGAACAGGGCATCGGCGATTTTCATCCCGGTTGAATAACTTCTCATGATTTTACCTCCAAACATGAATTTTCGGTCTACGGGTTTTTATCGTTAGGGGTTTAGGAAAATTTCAGTCTCGGCGGTTAAAGAACTTCCGCCATTCCGGGGCGATCGTCTGGATCCTGTTAATATGGTAAGGGTTGAACCGGGGCGTGCCGGGCGCCGGCTGCAGGCCGCCGGCGACTTCGCAGGCCAATTGAAAATCATATTTTATCTTCTGGTAGCCGCGGGAAAACACCGCCTCGTCAGAAGGATAAAGTCCCATCGGCAAGGCCAGGCTGACTATCTCCTGTCTGCTCAGCTCTTTCAGCTTCTTATATGACCGGGCTAGTGAATAACAGGCGGCTTTGGGGCTTATCCCGTCCAAACGGTCATGGCAGTAAGTGTGGGACGCGACTTCCATCCCCCACTCTGTCAACTGCCGCAATTTTCTCGCCTTATAATTCGGGTTCTCTGGCTGGCCGAAAATGTTCCGGTCAGGATTGTTCGTTTCGATGACAATAAAGAACGTCGCCCGCATTGGCCAATCCGCCGGATAACGCTCATGAAACACTTGAATGATGCCGACCGCGCAGTCCGGGTCAACCTTGCCGTCCGGCAGGTAACGGAACTGGCTGGAGGAAGAGTCGTCAAAGGTCAGGATCACCGGGGTTTTCCCCGCCGGTAAACCAGCAAAGTTCGTCAGAATATCACGCAGGTTCATCGGGTAATAGTTGTGCTTGCACAACCATTCCAGGTCTTTACGGAAATTTTCCGGCGTTCTGGTCCACCGCGCTTCCGGCCTGCCAATGAGGTGATATTCCAAGACCGGGAACCGTTTAAAAGTAAAAGTTTTGCTGTTTACCAGCTGGACATTTTTCTGCTTCTCGGCGCAACCGTATAAACCGAACAATATCATTAAACTTAAAGCTAAGGCGAGATCGGAAGAGCACACGTCT
>JAQTLJ010000077.1 GCA_028714935.1 Candidatus Margulisiibacteriota bacterium
CAGAATTATCATATAAGCAATCAACAATCTTTTTAGCACATTGACTCCTTTCGATCAGTGAATTATACCATACTATTCACTTCTGGGGCCGGGAGGGCCTTCGGGACCGCCCGGACCAAGAGGGCCCTCCGGACCACCGGGACCGCTAGGCCCCAAAGGACCTTCCGGACCACCTGGGCCTTTGTCTTTCTGCTCTTTGTGCTTCATTTTTTCCAACATTTTCTTTTCCCGTTCTTTTCTTTCCGCCATCAATTTCTCAAACTTCTGTTTCTGTTCGGGCGTGAGATCTTGCCGCAACTGAATGATCTGCTCCATCCGTTTAAACTGGATCTGGGTATTATTCAAGCTTATCTGCTGCAGACAATCGTGAATCAGCTTGCTGTCCGGCGATTCCTTAAGCAGCTCCTGTTCGATCTTATCAAAAATTTCCTTGTTTTTAGAATGCATTTGTTGCGCTTCTTCTTCGATCCGCTTTGCTCCGGCTAAGAATTTGTCTTTTTGCTGCTGCGTTAGGCCGATCTCTTTGGCCATTTTTTCGATCATCCTCTCCGCCATCGGCTCTCTCTTTCCCGAAGGCCTAAAAATAGGCGCCGCCAAAGAACTCCCCGCCATGACAACGGCCATCAATAAAACCACTAACAGTTTTTTACTTATCATCATTATTCCCGATCCCTCCTTTTTTTGCTTCACAGATATTAGACAACGCTCGGCGTTAATTAGTTTCATTTTAATTGGAAAAAACATAATTCATGATCGGATCGCCATTGGCAGTTTCTTGCTGAAGCACATAATCGGCCATGGCTTCTCCATTGCTGGACAGGTATGGGCGGATGCTAAAATAGAGCACAAAACCGATCAACATCACTGCCAGCATGCCTTCGATGACCAACTTCCTTCGGCGTGACTGCCCGGCTATCCTGGCTTCGATCCGCGAATACAGCCGGCCGCCATCAAGCTCCGCCTTTACGCCCTTAAGCCGGCTGAGATAGGCCTCATATTCCCCCATTTTCCCTCACTTCCTTTTTAATTATTTCCCGGGCGCGGTGCAAATTCGATTTGACCGTGCCGACCGGCATTTTCATCAGCTGCGCGACCTTGCCCAACTTCATTTCTTCAACTTCAGCCAGCAGTAAGATCATTCTTTGCCGCGCGCTCAATTTTGCCAGCGGTTTTAATTCACCAACGTCAGTCGCCGCCTCAACAGCTTCGGGCTCGATTATCCTGAAGGCGCCAAGCATGTCGGTCAGCCACCGGTAACGCTTCTGCTTTTTAATATAATTAATCGACACATTGACCGCGATACTGAAAACCCAGGTGCCGACCTTGGCCTCTCCCCGAAAACGCGGCAGGGCCCGATGAACGTTCAGGAACACTTCCTGGAACAGGTCTTCCCGGTCCTCGCGGGAAAAAACATACCTGGAAACCAGCTTCCAGACCATGTCCTTGCAGGCCTCATAAACTTCGTTAAACTCGTATTGCTTCACCTAACTCTGTGTTTCTCCTCTAATGAAACTACTATTATAATGCCCCAACCGACCAAATAACAATCCCTCTATACGCCGGCAATTGTCTCCGTGCTTGCATCAGCAATATTTTCGGCGGACGTTGCTTGCATCTCAGATTGCATCGCCCCTTTCTGCTTTTCAATATAGTCCGTAAATTCAGCCTGCGATACTTTGCCGTCGCCATCCGTGTCAATTTCCGAAAAAATATCGCTCGCGTCGGCCGACATCAGCAGGTCCAGCAGGTTCAACCCGTAAGGCATCGGGGGCGGCGGCGTTTGCTTGCGCTCATCAATGAATGCGGTGAATTCTTCTTTGGAAATAGTCCCGTCCCCGCTTTTATCGATCTTGGAAAACAGGTCGTCTGCATCGATCTCGGGCCCAACACCCTCTTTGCCGGACATTTTTTTCGCCAGTATTTTAGAGAAGGCGTCCTGAAATTCCCCTTTGCTTATCTGCCCATCGGCATTGGCATCCACTTCGTTAAATATATTATTGACCCAATTTTTCGAAAACTCACTGCCGCTGATCCCGGTAACCATGTTTAATTCCCCCTTCATTTTTAATACACAGCGTTCCAAAAAACCCGTGACAAAATATGTTTGTTAACTTTTCACCTCCTCATACTCCTTAGACAAGCTGATAACAAAAAAGGTTCCACCGGATAATATTTTCCTCCCATTCCCCTTATAATAATGTTATAATATCCGCATGAATCAACCCAATCCGTCTTTTTATAATCTCGGCATCGCCCCGAGGATCCTGGAGCTGCTTGACCGAATGAAGTTCAAGACCCCGACCCCGATCCAGCACAAAGCGATCCCGATCGCTATTGAGGGAAAAGATATCATCGGCGTGGCCCAGACCGGGACCGGAAAAACCCTGGCCTTCGGCATCCCGATGATCCAAAGGTTAGCCCAGTCACCGGCGCGCGGCTTGGTGCTCGTCCCGACCAGGGAGCTCGCCCTGCAGGTTGATGAAACTATACAGAAGATCGGGAATTCATTCGGCATGAAGACCGCAGTCCTGATCGGCGGCGCTTCCATGTACAACCAGGTGCAGGCGCTGCGGCGCAATCCCCGCGTCGTTATCGCCACGCCGGGACGGCTGATCGACCACCTGGGCCAGAGCACTTTGCGGCTGGATGATGTGGCCATTCTGGTGCTTGATGAAGCCGACCGGATGCTCGACATGGGCTTTGCGCCGCAGATCGAGAAGATACTGAAATACCTGCCGCGGGAAAGGCAGACGATGCTATTTTCGGCAACGATCCCGGAAAGGATCGTCAAGATCGCCGCCGCGCACATGAAATTGCCGGTCAGCGTTGAGATCGCCCGGTCCGGGACCGCCGCCGAGCGGATCATCCAGGAACTCTTCATAATTAAAAAAGAGGAAAAACCGCGGCTGCTCGGCATGCTGCTGGAAAAATACCGGGGGACCGTCCTGCTTTTTTCCCGGACAAAGCGCGGCGCCTCCCGCATCACCAGAGGGTTGCGGTCAATGGGCTACAACGCGGCGGAGATCCACTCCGACCGCTCTCTGCCGCAGCGGCGGGAAGCGCTGGAAGGTTTTAAAACAGGAAAGTACCGGATCCTGGTGGCGACCGATATCGCCGCCCGGGGCATTGACGTCAAAGGGATCGAGCTGGTGATAAATTATGACCTGCCCGACGATACGGAAAATTATGTGCACCGGATCGGCCGGACCGGCCGGGCGGGACAGGAAGGCCACGCCATTTCTTTTGCCACTCCGGAACAGCGCGGCGATGTTCGTAATATTGAAAAACTGATGCGCCGCACCCTCACGATGGGCCGACACCCTTAAAACGCCGATGTCTAAGATCATCAATCTCGCGATCATTGCGCACGTTGACCATGGTAAGACGACCCTGACCGACCACCTGCTCCGCCAGGGCGGCGCGTTCGGGGAGCGGGATGAGATACCTGAACTGGTCATGGACTCTAATGACCTGGAACGCGAGCGCGGGATCACGATCTTCTCCAAGAACTGCTCGATCCATTATCATGACTACAAGATCAACATCGTCGATACGCCCGGCCACGCCGACTTCGGCTCCGAAGTCGAGCGCGTCCTGAAGATGGTCGACAGCGTCCTGCTCCTGGTCGACGCCAAAGAAGGGCCGATGCCGCAGACCAAATTCGTCCTTAGTAAGTCCCTCAAGCTCGGCCTCCGGCCGATCGTGGTCATCAATAAGATCGACAAGGTCGATAAAGAAGGTAAACGCGCCCACAAAGTGATCGATCTGATCTTCGATCTCTTTGTCAAACTTGACGCCACCGATGAGCAGCTCGATTTCCCGGTTGTCTACTGTATTTCCCGGGAAGGGATCGCTAAACATAATATGGATGACCGGAGCAGCGGCCTCGAACCGCTCTTCCAGACAATACTTAAGCATGTCCCGCCCTATCCCGATCGGAGCGCCGGTCCGCTGCAGCTGCAGGTCGCCAATCTCAGTTATAACGATTATGTCGGGCGGATCGCGATCGGCCGGGTGACCAGCGGACAGTTGAGCAAGAACCTGAACATTGTGGTCTGCAAACGCGACGGCTCGGTCCAGCCGGGATAGATCATTAAGCTGTCGATCTTTGAAGGGCTGGAACAGCTGGAATCGGAATCAGCGGAGTGCGGAGATATTGTCGCGGTCGCCGGCATCCCGGACATCACCATCGGCGAAACGATCTGCTCCGCAGAAAATCCCCTGCCGCTGCCGCTCTTGCAAATTGATGAGCCGACCATGACAATGGAATTTTTGGTCAATGATTCGCCGTTCGCCGGCAAAGACGGGAAATATGTCACCAATCGCCACTTGCGGGAGCGGTTGGAGCGGGAACTGCAGACCAATGTCGGTTTAAGGGTGGAAGCGATCGGCGGCGCGGAAGGCTTCCGTGTTTCCGGGCGCGGCGAGCTGCACCTATCCATTTTACTTGAGCAGATGCGCCGGGAAGGCTACGAGGTCCAGGTTTCCCAGCCGCAGGTCATCTACAAGACGATCCACGGAGAAAAGCTGGAGCCGATGGAACAGACGATCATCTCCGTCCCCGACGAATTTGCCGGCGTGGTGATCGAATCGCTGGGTAAACGGCGCGGGGCAATGGAAGAGATGAACACCAAGAACGGGATGACCACGCTGATCTATCTGGTGCCGACGCGCGGACTGCTCGGTTTCCGGGCCGAGTTCATCATGGCGACCAAAGGTGAAGGGATCCTCCACCACTCTTTCGCCCGCTACGAACGGTTCAAAGGCGAGATCGCGAAACGCTTCAACGGCGTTCTCGTCTCCGCCAATACCGGCAAGTCCGCCGCTTACGCCCTGGAGAACCTGCAGGACCGGGCGCGGCTTTTTATCGGTCCGGTAGTCGAAGTTTATGAAGGGATGATCGTCGGCGAGAACTCCCGCCGCCAGGATATGCCGGTCAACCCGACCAAAGAGAAGAAGCAGACCAATATCCGCGCCGCGGGTGCGGACGACGCGATCAAGCTGACCCCGCCGATAAAATTGACCCTGGAGCAGGCGCTGGAATTTATTAATGATGATGAGCTGGTCGAGATCACCCCAAAGCATATCCGCTTAAGAAAGAAATTCCTGACGGAGAACGAACGGGCACGCAACCGCACAGTTACCGGCGCGAAGCGATTCTAGCCAAGACCGGCTCGATCACGATCAAGGCATACCAAAAATAAAGACGCGAAGAACCGTAATAAGCTGCGGGATTGTTGGCCTTGAGCAACTGGATCAATATCCCAAAATCAAGGAGCGCATAAACAACCACCCAGATCAGGCCGACCTGGAGCCCGGTTTGTTCCGTCAGCCAGGACAACAGCCCTAACACAATGATAAAAACAATGAACATCGGGATCTCCGCGGCCTGAGAGCTCAGCCGCAGACTAAACATTAGCAGTGTTCCTCCCAGGAACATCACCAACCAAAGCACGACCCCCCAACAGGCGGTTTTTATTATTTCCATGATCAGCTTTGAATACTACACGCTATTATCGTGGAAGACAAGAGACTAAAGATCGGCATCAGGGTTTTGGAAGCTCCTGCAGCGGCAGAAAAACATTGAAGAACGCATAAATGGCAATGGCGATGATAATGTAATAAAAAAAGAACGCTAAAACAATGAGCAGAATGTCGGCAATGATCACGAAAAACCGCTTGGCGCCGATCCCCGCAAATAATATCCGGTAGACCGTGCTGATCAAGATGGCAGCGATCAGAACCAAGCAGAAAAGGGCGATCGCGATCACTTTGATAAGCGGCAACAGCATTGCCAACGTCAATACACCGCCGGCGGATAGGACATGATTGATCTGCAGCCACTCCAGCTGGAGACCGGCAATGATCGAGTCGGCAAAAACGAGCGGGGATAATAAGAGCTTTAGCAAAGCAACCGGGATTTCGTTTAACGGCATGTTAGGCATTCAGAAATTTTTGGAGGCAACTTCGCGCGTTGTCCAGCTGATCCCTACCCCGGCATAACCGGAATATTTCTTGACCAGCCCGACGTCCTGCGCGAACCAGGCATAGAACCAGCCGCCGGGTACAGAGGCGGTTAAAACTTTCTT
>JAQTLJ010000078.1 GCA_028714935.1 Candidatus Margulisiibacteriota bacterium
GCGTGTTCCGCCCCGACCCGGGCATATTTAAAGCTTCTGATAAATTTTTTCGGCACGGCTCATCCTTTTCCCATGGTCATATCCCAGCAAGTGTAGCACACCATGGACCACCAGTCTCTTCAGCTCCTGTTGATACCGATTCCCATACTTTACGGCGTTCTTTTTGGCCGTTTCCGTCGAGATCGCAATGTCCCCCAGGATCCCGTCTTCACCCAGCGGAAAAGCCAGCACATCGGTCGCCTTATCCTTGTGCCTGAAACGGCGGTTCAGGCGTCTGATCTCAGCATCCCCCATTAAAACCAGATTAACCTCGCCTGTTCTTTTCTCCGATCTTAAGATCTTCTTGATCAGATTCTTAAGCGATCTTAACATCTGCTCCAAGGTTATTTAACTTAGTTGTCAGATTCTCATAACCCCGCTCCAGGTGATGGTCCCTGTCTTCGATCGTCGTCTCGCCTTCCGCCGCCAGTCCAGCCAGGACCAGGGCCGCGCCGGCGCGCAGATCAGAAACTTTAACCGGCGCGCTTGAGAGCTTCGGCACGCCGTTAATGATCGCGCTCTGCCCCTCAAGCTTAATATCCGCACCCATTCTTTTCAATTCATTAATATAAATGAAACGGTTCTCAAAAACCGTTTCGGTCACCACGGAAGTTCCTTTTGCCAGGCAGAGCAGCGCAGCCAGTTGCGGCTGCATATCAGTTGGGAAACCAGGATACGGCATGGTCTTAACATCCACCGCTTTTATCCCATCCCTGGCGACGATCCTGGCGGCCCCGCCGCTCATGGTAATATCAATGCCGGCCTCTTGCAGTTTCCCGACCATCGATTCCACGTGCTCGGGAATTATCCCCTTCAACTTGACATCTCCCCTGGTGATCGCCGCCGCGATCATAAAAGTCCCGGCCTCGATCCGGTCAGGAATGATCCGGTATTCAACCGGAAAGAGCTCCGACACCCCGGAAACCTTGATCTGCTCGGTCCCGGCGCCGCTGATCTTCGCCCCCGCGGAGTTAAGGATATTTGCCAGGTCAGCTATTTCCGGCTCAAGCGCGGCATTCTCGATCAGTGTTTCCCCTTCTGCCAAAGTTGCCGCCATCATTACCGATTCGGTCGCTCCGACCGACGGAAAATCAAGATAAACTTTGCCTCCTTTAAGTTTCTTGGCTTTTACGATCACAAAGCCGTGCTCCATGACTACATTGGCGCCCAATGCTTCCAGCCCTTTCAGGTGCAGATTAACCGGACGCGAACCGATCGCGCAGCCGCCGGGCAGAGGGACTTTGGCCAGGCCTTTGCGGGCCAGGATCGGGCCGATAATAAAGAAAGAGGCGCGCATCTTGGTCACCAGTTCGTAAGGCGCCACATGCTTGACGTCATAATTCCAAACTTCCACGGTATTGGGCTGTGAACCGGAATATTCGGCGCGAATACCCAGCGCCCTGAGGACGCGGATGATCGTTTTAACGTCCAGCAGGTTAGGGACATTGCGGATCACCGACTTGCCCGGCAGCAGGATCGTGGACGCCAAGACCGCCAGGGCGGAATTTTTCGCGCCGGAGATCTCGACCTCCCCTTCCAGCCGCCTGTTGCCCTTAATTGTCAGTCTTCTCATTTAACTTTAAATTCCTCCGGCTTGCGGTCAACCGCCCCAAAATAGTAAAGGATAGATTGGACGATCCTCGCCGCCGCTTTCCCGTCGCCATAAGGATTGACCGCCCGGGACATCTTTTCATAAGCGTTTTTATCTTCGATCAATTTATTGGCTTCATTAAAGATCAGCTCTTCGTCTGTCCCGACGATCTTGACCGTCCCGGCAACGACCGCTTCCGGCCTTTCGGTCTTTTCACGCAGTACCAGCACCGGCTTGCCCAGTGAGGGGGCCTCTTCCTGCACCCCGCCAGAATCGGTTAATATAATGTATGATGCTTTCATCAAATGGACGAACGGCTCATAATCCAGAGGATCGACCAGCTCGACATTGCTGATCTCACCCAAAATCTCCGAAACAGTCTCCCTCACCACCGGGTTGCGATGCACCGGGATCACAACTGCGATCTCCCGCCGGTGGGCTTCCGCCAGACGCGCTATCGCCCGGCAGATATTCTTCAGCGGCAGGCCAAAATTTTCCCGGCGGTGGGTGGTCACCAGGACGATCTTTTTACCGTGAGTCACTTTGATCCCCGCTTTATCAAGGTCAAAGCTGCGCTTGGCCACTGCCAGTAAAGCATCGATCACCGTGTTGCCGGTGAGGTAAATGGAACTGCGGGGGACGCCTTCGTGCATAAGATTGGCCGCCGAAGTTTCGGTCGGGGCAAAGTGCAGGTCGGCGAGGGCCGTCGTGATCTTGCGGTTGATCTCTTCGGGATAAGGATGCCATTTATCAAAGGTCCGCAGCCCGGCTTCAACATGGCCCAGCGGGATCCGGTAATAATACGCACCTAAGCCTGCCGCAAACGTCGTGGAAGTATCTCCCTGCACCAGGATTATGTCCGGTTTTTCCCGCAAAATCACCTCTTCCAGCCCCTGCAGGGACCTGGTCAGGATATTCGCCAGCGTCTGGTTCTCCTCCATGATCCCCAGATCATAATCCGGATGGATAGCAAAGATCCGCAGGACCTGGTCAAGCATCTGCCGGTGCTGGCCGGTCGTCACGATCACCGGTTCAAGTATGTCCGGATATTTGGCAACTTCCCCGATGACCGGGGCCATTTTGATCGCTTCCGGCCGCGTCCCGAACACGAACATTATCCTTTTTCTATTCATTTCCCTAATCCCTAATCCCTATCTTTGCAAAGCCATGACTAGCGCGATAAAGCTCAAAATGAAACAGGCGGCGTATATCGCCAGCACCGCTTCTCTCTGGTTAAAACCCGCCCGGAGCAGCAGGTGATGGATATGCCGATCATCCGCTTCGAATGGATGTTTGCCCTCTTTCAACCTCCGTCCGATCGCGAATAAAGTGTCAAAGATCGGGACGCCAAGGATGAGCACCGGCACAACGAGAGCGACAACCAGGGTCGTCTTCAAAACCCCGATGATCGAAGAAGTGGCTAAAATAAACCCCAGAAATAATGAGCCGGAATCTCCCAGAAAAATCGAGGCCGGGAAAAAGTTGTAGCGCAAAAAGCCGAGAGTTGCCCCGACCAGCGCCAGCATTAAGATCGCCGCCCCGATCTGGTGGGTGCGCAGCGCCACAAAAAAGAGGGTCATAGCTGAGATCGCGGTCACTCCCGCGGCTAAACCGTCCAGCCCATCGATCAGGTTAAGCGCGTTAGTTATCCCGACGACCCACAAAAGGGTCAGGGGGAGAGCAAAAATGCCGATCGCCCAGATCCCATTTAGCGGGTTGGAGATGAAATTGATCTCCACTCCGAATAACATGACCAGGATGGTGGCAGCGATCTGCCAGAGCAGTTTGGTCATCGGCTTTAGGCCCCTAACGTCAGCAACGACCCCCACCCCCATTAAAATCGTACCCCCCAGCATCAACCCCAACAACATTTGCGGTTTCAATTTTATCCCTGTTAAGTAAGCCAGGACCATAGCAGAAACAACCGCCGCAACGAATCCAGCATAGATCGCCACTCCGCCCAATCTCGGGACCGGGAAGGCATGCACTTTTCGGCCGTTAGGGACGTCAACCGCGTTGATTTTAGCGGCCAAAACTTTAACTACCGGGGTCGTAAAGTAGGTTACGACAAAGGCCAAAAGGAAAGTCAGAAGGTAAATAAGCATTACGGGATTTTATTCTAACACATCTTTCGCTCTTGTTCAAACATTTTTTATGTGCTAACATTCGTTGCCAGCATGGCGGAAGAGACACTTAAACAGATCAAAGCGATCGAAACGACAGCTGAAGAGCTGGTCCGGCACGCCCACCAGGAGTCGCTCCTATCCGTTGGCCGCATCCATGAAAAGCATAAGCAGGACCTGCAAACCCTGGAACAGGCATTGAGGCACAAGGGTGAGGAAGGCCTCCGCGCGGTGGAAATATCAGCCCAAAAAGAAGCCGAAGCAATTTCCGCAGGTTCCCTGAAAGAGATCGAAGACCTAAATAAAAAAAGCCAGACCGTTTTTGCTTCCGCCAAGAAGGAAATCTTGAGATGGCTGTCGTAGCGATGCAAAAGGTGGTCGTTGTCGGCCACACGCAAGCGCAGGCGGAAATCTTATCTTATCTTCAAAAGCAAGCCCTCCTGGAAATAACGGCCCCAACCCCTGCCCTCCAGCCGGAGCGCGGCCAGGAATTGGCCTTGATCGAACTTGAATCCTCGATCGAGCTGCTGGATTCCGTTTGCGGCCGAAAGAAAAACTTTATAGAAACTTTTGCCCCTCCCAAGGAAGAGGTCGAAAATGAAGCCTTGGCCCGGACGGCCAAAGAATTCGACTGGCACAGCATTGTCGCTAAATTGAACGAGAACGAGGCCCGGCTCGCCAATTCCAGGAACCTGGAGCAATCCCTGCTGGCAGACCTGCGGCTGCTCTGGCCCTGGAGGACGCTGGCGATCGGGCTCAATGAGCTTGCTTGCACCCAAAAGATATGTTTGACCGCCGGCAGCTGCAAACCGAAAGAGCTTGCCTTGCTGCAAAAGAATTTAGACCGGCTCTTTCCCTGCCACCAGCTGGAAATCGTCAATGCCGGCAAAGATAAGGTTTATCTGCTGGTTCTTTACCTGGCCGCTGAAGCCGGGGCCGTGGCCGATCTGATCGCAAAAAGCGGCCTGGACAAAGTCGCGCTGCCGATCTCAGCCAGGACAGCGGCGGGCGAGATCGCTCATCTTGAGCAACAGCTAAAAGAAGCCAGGCAAGAGCAGGCAGAGATATTAAAGGAGATCAGGCTACTGGCTAAATATCGAGCCGATCTTACCTATGTTTACGACTTCCTCTTCCAAGCGCTGCTGGAAAAAGCGGCCAGGGAAAAAGCGCTCTATACGGACCGGACTTTTATCTTTACCGGTTGGGTGCCGCGCAGCCAGGTCCAGCAGCTAAGGGCCGGGATCCAGAAACTCACTCCCCTGGCCGATGTGTTTGAGACCCGACCCGAAGCAAATGAAATTCCCCCGACCCTGATCGCCAACCCGAAAGTTCTTTATCCATTCGAAATGATCACCCGCATCTTTGGCCTGCCCAGCCAGGGAGAGATCGATCCGACGGCCCCCCTGGCCTTTTTCTATTTGCTGTTCTTTGCCATGTGCCTCTCCGATGTCGGGTACGGGATCATCCTTTCGCTCCTGGCTTTTTACTATTTAAAAACCCTGACCCTCTCGACCGGCGGCAAAAAACTCCTCCTGCTCCTCTTCTGGGGAGGGATCATGACCATCTTTGTCGGTATTTTGACCGGCAGTTACTTTGGCATTGACATTAACCTGTTGCCGCCTGTGTTAAAAAGACTGCAAGTCATCGACCCGATCAAAAATCCGTTGAACGTCCTGGTCCTTTCGCTCCTGCTCGGCGTCGGCCAAAATCTTTTCGGCATCTTCCTGTCCATGTTCTGGAAGATGAGGAAGGGCGACATCCTGAACGCGGTTCTTGATGACGGCCTGTGGATCTATTTTCTGACTTCGCTGGTCCTGCTGGTCGGCGCGCTCGGCCTCGGATCGCCATTATCAGGCCTCTTCAGCCGTCTGGCGATCGCCGGCGCGATCCTCTTGGTCTTAACCCAGGGGAGGAACGAGCAAACTCTCATAAAAAAAGGGCTCTTCGGCCTCTTAAGCCTTTATAAAACGACCGGCTATCTTGGCGATACCCTGTCCTACTCCCGCCTCCTGGCCCTGATGATGACCACTTCGATCATCGGCATGGTCATTAATATCATTGCGCTGTTGACCAAAGACAGTGTTCCCATCCTCGGGTATGTTTTCATGGCCGCCATCCTGATCGTGGGCCACACTTTCAACCTGATAGTTTCGGTCCTGGGCGCGTTTATCCATTCGGCCCGCCTGCAGCTGGTCGAGTTCTTCGGCAAATTCTACAGCAACGGGGGAAAAGAATTCCGTCCCTTCCGGCATGAAACGAAGTATGTTATTATCAAGTAAAAAGGAGGG
>JAQTLJ010000079.1 GCA_028714935.1 Candidatus Margulisiibacteriota bacterium
GGCCGCGCTCGCCGACCAGGGCGATGACGTTGACATCGGCTTCGGCGTTACGGGCGATCATGCCCAGCACCGTCGATTTCCCGACATCGGAACCGGCAAAGATGCCGATCCGCTGGCCGCGGCCAACGGTCAGCATGCCGTCGATCGCGCGGACCCCGGTCCGCATTACTTCCGTAATACGCGGACGCTTGACCGGGTCCGGAGGGTCAGCATCCAGCGGATAATTCTCCTGCCCTTCGATCGACCCTTTTCCATCCACCGGTTCACCCAAACCGTTCAAAACCCTGCCTAACAAGTCCTGGCCGACCCGCACCATTAGCGGTTTGCCCGCCGCGGTCACTTGCGCCCCCGGAGAGATCCCTGAAGTCGAACCAAGCGGCATTAAGAGGACTCGTTTTTCCCTAAAGCCGACGACTTCGGCAAAAGAATCGCGGCCTTCCTTTTCCAGCCGGATCGAGCAGAGATCGCCGACCGATACGCCGCCGACCTGCGCTTCGATGATCAGTCCGACGACCTGGACAACCTTGCCAATGACCTTGACCAGATCAGCCCGGTCCACCGCCCGATGATATTTTTCAAAATCAATTTCCATGGGCGCTACTGGTTGTCATTCTCGGTATAAACTTTTTTGAGGGCCTCTTCGATCGATTTTAGTTTAGTGGATATTTTGGCATCGATAAAACCGAGGTTGGTCTCAATTATGCAGCCGCCCGGCTCAATATTGGCGTCTTCCAGGATGGAAAAGCTTTTGACCCCGTCCATGATCCCGGCGATCCTGTCCTTGTAGCGTTTAATATATTCGGCATCTTCCCGATTTACCCTGACGATGATCTGTTCGCGGTCCGAGATCCTGGAAATAGCTTCCGCCACAATATTAAGGCTAACATCACGATGCAGTGAAACCTCTGACCTGATGATCTGCTCCGCGACCTTGATCGCTAGCCGCAGGATCTCCGCTTCCGAATCCTTAATGATATTTTTACGCTCTTTGACCGCCTGGTTCAGCGTCTCCAGCGCCTCCTCGATCCGGGCTGAAGATTCTGACCGGCCTTCTTCCCGGCCCGCCTGGCGCGCTTCTTCGCGGATCGCTTCTGCTTCCTTTAAGGCGTTATCGATGATCTTTTGCGCCTCACTTTTTGCTTTGGGGATTTCAGTTGCCGTCGGCACGGCCGGACCGGCCGTTGCCTTTGGCGGTTGAGATTTGGATGACGGAGGCGGGATCACTGCTTTGATCGTCGGTTTTTTGAGCGGGGCCAATTGGATCTTTCTGTCAACGATCAGCGTCCCTTTTTCTTCAATTTGGTCTCTCTTTATTAGCCCCATTTAATTATGAAAAAAGTTTTCCCTTATATTGTTCTTTAAAAAGAGCTTCCAGTTTTGGAGTTATCGGGTTCTGCTTCAAGCTTGATAGCAGCTCCTGCACGTAACTCCGGTCCCTGGTCAGGCTTTGCAAAGCGTCTTCTTTTTCTTCTGCCGGCAGAATGGAAATAAGATAAGCGATCATCTGCGGCCGTTCATAAACCAGCAGGGCATATGATTTGCGCGGTTTCACCGGCCGCGGCCGCTCTTCGATCCTAGGGACCCTGGCGCTGGGCGCTTCCGGCAGGGCCAGAAAACTGCTGAATTCGCCCAGAACTTCCGAGAGCGCTTCCGGAGAAGGCGAAGGCAGGTGATTGATGCCGGAGGCGATCAAGTCTGCCAGCTCATCCGGCAAATAGCGCAAGACCCGGGAGGAATTATCCGCTCCCAGGATCGACAAGAAGATCGTTGCTTTTTCTCTACCTGTTAACGGCATTACTCTGTCAACCAGCTCCTGAGCAGTTCCGCGATCTTCTCAGGATTCCTTTCAACAGCTGACCTGACATTGTCCAGGGCGGAGAGCTTTTCCCGGCTGATCGGCGGTTGTGCTGCAGTTATGTCCGCTGCCGGCACTGTTTCCGGCCGGCGCCTTACTATTTTAACAACAAAGAAAATAACCGCTAAGATGAGCGCGCTAACCGCCAGCCATAAAGCGCCGTTCAGCAGGCTTTTCAAGGGCAGAGCCGGCAGGCCGGCGGTTTTCGGCGGCAGGTTTTTTTCCACTTCCCCGCGCACGATCTCCGGCGGCGGCGTCGCCAGATGGAACGGCACTTTTTGCATAACGATCTTATCGCCGCGATTCCGGTTGTAACCGACCGCTGCCGCGACTGCCTTATAGGTCGCCGCTTTCAGCGTTTTTGTCATCTCTACCCGGTTATCGATCAGGACGATCGCGGTGATCCGGCTGATGTTTAATTGTTCCCGGCTGAGTTTCATCCCTTTTTTAGGTATCGCCAGGTCAAGGTTGACCTTGATGATCGCGCTGTTCGGCGGATAAAACCGGTTCAATATCTCCTGCGCCTTACCCGAAAGATCAAGCTCCGTCTCCTTCTTCGCCTGCAGGACAAACAGCATTTTTTCTTCCGGTGTCACGGCTTTGGCCGGAGTGGTTGCAACGGCGGTGGCCACAACCTCCGCGGAAACAACTTTTTCCTTGGCTTGCTGTTTTTCCGCCTTAACCACTTCTTTTGTTGGCTGGGCTTTGACGATGACTGTTTCGGCAGTTGGCGGCTGCGGCGGCATAGGTATAAGCGCAGGCGCCGGAGCAGGAAGCATTTCCGCCTCAACTGAAGGGATAAGCTCCGGGATCGGCGGCAAAGCCGGCGCTTTCGCCGTCAAGATCCTGCCGGTACTATCAACGACCGTCACATTCACTGTCTGAAGATTTTCCACACTGCTGGCCACCAGATGGATTATGCCGTTAACCTTTTCAGCGGTCAAATCAAAACCGGGCCGGATACGGAGCATCACCGAGGCGGTCACCGGCGCGGTAGTTTCGGCGAACAGTCTTGTCTCGGGCATAACGATCTGCACGTGGGCGTCTTCCACCCCCTGGATCCGGCGTATTGTCCTGGAAAGCTCACCGGAGATCGCCCTGATAAGCTGGATCCGCCGATCAAAATCAGTGGCGCCCAATTTGGATTCATCAAATATCTCCCAGCCGACAACGCCGCCGGCCGGAAGATTTTTTTCAGCTAACCCCAGCCTGGCCTGGTCGGCCTTGTCCTTGGGAACGGCGACCGCTGACCCGTTATCCCTGATCTCGTATGGTATGGCCAGTTCCTTCAGCCTGGCGATCGCATTCGCCGCGTCCTTTAACGCCATATTAGTATAAATCACGGTATAACCGCCGGACCGGTCGCGCGTCGCCGGTACGCAACCCCGGAAAAAGAAAAACAAAGCCGCCGTCAGGATCACGGCAATGACCGCGCCGAGCAACAGGAACCTCCTGATATCTAAGCCGGCCGCCGGTGCTGGTTCTCCCATTTTATCCTCTCAATCACACTTGCATTTGTGTTATTTCTTTAAAAGTCGTGACCGCCGCATTAATAGTCGTGACCGCCAGCTGCATCAAAATGCTCATTTTTGACTGCGCCATCATAACGTCTTGCAGCTCTGCTTCTCCGCGCAGATATTTGTCGACCAGTTGATTGGCATAGACCTCCGACCGGCTGACGCCTTCCAGCGCCTCGATCGTTTTGGACAGAACATCATCAAATAAATTTCCGGAAAATTCGACGCGCTTGGCCGGCTCCGCCGTGGCTGCGGCTGGAGTTATCTCAGCCGGCGACTGGGCCAGAAAATCCTCGCCCAGGATCTGCGCCAGCCTCATTTCCGCCCTGATCGGATCAATCGCTTCAGCCATTATTCATTCCTTTTCTTACGGCAGCTGCAAGGTGTCTTGCATCATTTTCGTAGTCGCGTTAAAAGCCGTGATATTGGCTTCGTACATCCGTTGAACTTCGATCAGATCTACCATCTCGGCCGAATAATTGACGTTGGGCAAAGAGACCATTCCCTGTTCATCAGCATCCGGATGGCCAGGTTTAAAGACTTTTGGGAAAGGCGTTAAATCCTCGACCACATCAAGGACTTCCACTCCTCCGCTTTTCCCTACTATCTTGGCCTCCGCCCGGGAAAGCTCTTCCGAAAAAGAAATGATCGGCTTCTCGGACAGGACCGCAATGCGCCGCCTATAAGGCCCGCCGGTGATCGTGCGCGTGGTGTTGATGTTCGCCAGGTTAGAGGCGATAAGCTCCATCGTCAAGCGCTGCGCGTCCAGCCCGGACATGCTGATGCTCATCGCTTCATTTAGCCCCATGCGTCACTACCTCCTTCCCTGGGTTGCGATCGTCTTCAAAACATTGATCTTCGAAGACAACAGCTTGACATAGGCGGAATATTTTACTGAATTATCGGTCAAGGCCGCCAGCTCTTCTTCCAGGTTCAATTGCTTTTTATCGGTCCGTTTGACCGCGGCCATCAATTGTTCATCAAAAGACATCGGTTCATAGCCGGGTGTCTTGGCATTGGCAATGTTATGCGCGATCACTTCCTGCCGCCGGGCGGCGATCTCCATTGACCGCTCCAGGTTATTGAACTGCTTATCAAATAGTTCTATCGGTTCAAGCATGTTTTAGCTTCGATTTTATCGTATTGACCGCCCGGGCCAGCAAACGGCAGACCTTGGGCCGCGACAACTTCAGCTTGGCAGCGATCGTCTTCTGATTTATCCCCTTATGGTAAAACAGCTCGACGACCTGACGCTGCAGCGGGGGCAGGTCCTGGACGACACTCCTGATCCGCTCTTTCATTTCGGCAAATTCCAGCTCGGCCGCCGGCGTGGTCTCTCCGGGGACCGGCGCTTCCACGCCGATATCGGCCATTTCTTCCAGGGACAACAGGTACATCAGGGCCGAAGCCGAAACGATCTTCTTGATCCTTTTGACCGCCTGCTTGAATTCATCTTCGCTTAATTCTTTCTTCTCCAGCAGCTTGTCCTCTTCGTCCTCCCGGCCGCCGACCACCGAGTTAACTCCCTTTTTGGCCAAATCCCTGACCATGACCTGGACCCGGTAAGGGACCGGGTTATAATTTTTAAGGCCGTCAAGGATCTCGCCTCTTATCCGGTAAGACGCGTAAGTTTCAAATTTGACCCCGCGATCGGCGTCAAAATTTTCCCAGGCCTTCATCAAGCCGATCGTGCCGTCAGAGACCAGATCATCATATTCAATGTTCGGCGGCAGGCCTTTGCCCGAAACCATGGCCGCGATCGAATGGACCAGCGGCATAAACACCTCCACCGATTTCGGGAGGGCGATCCTGCCCCCTTTTTTCACCTTCTTCATTTAATGCCGGTTTCCCTTTCTGTCTCAGCCGGAAAAACGTTGTCAATGGAAAAGGCCTTGGTCTCCGCCAGCTGCGCGGCAAATTTTTCCATTAACACGTCCGACCCGATCGCCGAGCTGAACGAATTATTTTCCTCGCTGAGCCCGAATTCAGAAGGTTTGAATGATTGCTTCAGCATTTCTTTGTAAAAGATCGTCATGAATTCCTGTTTAACCTTTTCCCGCTCTTCCGCCGTCGCCGCCCGCTGCGCATTCTGCAAGGCGTAGATCATCGCCGGCGGCAGATCAGAACTGATTCCCGATATCTCCTGGGCCATCAAATCACCTCAAGCTCAGCTTTGATCGCGCCGGCTTTTTTCATCGCCTGCAGGATCGCGATCATATCTTTGGGGGTCGCCCCAACAGCGTTAAGCGCCCTGACCAGGTCGGAAAGTGTCGGCCCGCTCTCGACCAAGATCAGCTTCCCTTCGGTCCGTTTCAACCTGGCCATCGATCTGGCGCGGTACCGCGCGTCGTCCTGCGCCGATTCCGCGGCCGACCCTTCTGTAAACAGCGATACGTCGCCGATAATCACGTCGATGTCGGCATAAGAAACCGCGACCGGCGCGATCCTCACTTTTTCGCCGATGACAATGGTCCCCGTCCGCTCATTGACCACAATTTTCGCTATGGTATCGGGAATGACCTTCAGGTTCTCGACCCGGGAGATCAGATCGACTAAATTTGAGGTGGTGGCAACGGGGATAGTTACGGTCCCGGCATCCCTGGCGCTCGCATCGATCCCTTGCCCCTTG
>JAQTLJ010000080.1 GCA_028714935.1 Candidatus Margulisiibacteriota bacterium
AGTATAAACACCTGATCAAGTTCAACGAGCAGGCGATCGCCATCAAGTACACCCCGGCCGATTTCTACATCGGCGACAAAAACCCTGATGAGATGACGATCGCCGAACTAAAAGATTTCGTTGCCCTCAAAGAAAAGATGGGCGTTGATGTCACCGATTTCAAGATCCAGCTCAACATGAAAATGGCGATCCCTTTTGCCTCGCTGGTCTTTGCCCTGCTCGGTGCGCCGCTGGGCATTTCGCCCCGGCGGGCGTCGTCGTCCATCGGCCTCGGCCTGTCCATTATCGTCATCTTTTTCTATTACATCCTGACTTTTCTCAGCATGTCGATCGGCGAGTTAAAGTTGATCTCTCCCGGCCTCTCCGCCTGGCTGCCCAATTTTATGACCGGCGGGATCGGCTGGTATATCCTGTCAAAAAAAGTGGTGCAATAAATGCTGACCTTCGGGCTTATCATTATCCTGCTTCTCCTTTTGATCGGCGGGACGAT
Source organism: Candidatus Margulisiibacteriota bacterium (assembly GCA_028714935.1). Lineage (GTDB taxonomy): Bacteria > Margulisbacteria > WOR-1 > O2-12-FULL-45-9 > O2-12-FULL-45-9 > JAQTLJ01. Next base: position 491 of record JAQTLJ010000080.1, read on the forward strand.
CGCGCTGGCCGGGGATTTTATCGGCACGATCATCGGACGCAGGCGGTTGACCCTTTTCAACCTGCGGCCGCGCTATACCGCCTACACCATCACCATTTTGTCCGGGACACTGATCGCCTTTACCACCATGGGGATCCTGCTGGCTATTTCCCAGGACGCCCGCACTGCCCTGTTTGGCCTGGAAAAATTAAAGCTTGATCTGGCGGAAAAAAGTTCGCTTTTGGAAAAGACCAAGAGCGAATTCAGCTTAATTACCGCTGAAGCTGACAAGATCAACCAGGAGCTGTCCGACGCTAAAGACAAGCTGCGCCGGTCAAGGCTGGAGATCGCGGCGCTGGAAAAGACCAGGGAAAAATTAGGGCGGGAAGTCGAGGTTTCGCGCAAGGGGAAAGTTCTCTTTCAGGTCGGCGAGGTGCTGCTGACCTCGATCATCCAGGCCGGACCGGAAAGGGAAAAACTGGAAGCCGGCCTCAAACAGATCCTCTCGGCCGCCGACGCTTATGTCCGAAGCTTCGGCGTTGAACAGGGGAAACATCTGATCTTCATGTCGCCGGAAGATTTTGATCTGGCCGTGGCAACTCTGTCGGGAAGAAGCGGCGAAAATATCGTTAAAGTGGTTGCCAATAAAAATACGGTTTTCGGCGAAGAGGTCTCGGTCCATTTCGCTATCCAGGAAAACAGGGTTATCTACCGGGCGGGAGAGATGATCGCAGAAGCAATAATTCAACCTTCACTTTCGATCCCGGAAATAGAGCAGGAAATAAAGAAGCTGTTATACGAAACCAACCTGTCAGCCAAAAAGGCCGGGATAATGCCCGATGCCAGCGGCTCCATCGGCAGCGTCCCTTATTCCCAGATCCTCTCCCTGGCAAAAAAGATAAAAACTTATTTTAAAAGCGTCAGGGTCAGGGCCCTCGCCAAAGCCAATACCTATGCGGTCGGCCCGCTAGAGATAGATTTTAAAATCCTCTACCAATGATCCTACTGGCTGATGCTGAATTTACCCGTCGCGGTGGCCGCGCCGGTAGGCGAAACCCGGATAATATATGCGCCGATCGGCAGATTACTGGCATTAATCGGAACTTCCTGATAACCAGCGTTCCCGCCGGCTACTCCGGCATCGTAAGCCGTTTCCATGACTTTTTTCCCTTCGATATCCCAGATCTGCACATTGACCTTCGCGGGAGCCAATAATTCATAACCGACAAGTATTGACGATCCCTGGGCTTTGACCGTGACTTTACCGCTCTTGACGCCGCTTTGCGAGCTTCTAGTTATCGTATACTCTTTAGCTGCGGCATTACCGGCCCAGTCCTTCACTTCGATCCTCAAAGTATGGTCGCCAATCGGCACTGACGGCTGGCACCTGAGCTCCCAGCGGGTATCTGTGGTCAGGATGTTTTGATAGGTCACGTTTCCGCCGTCAAGCAAGATTTTTGCTTCCGCCAGTTTATAATTATCGGTCAGGACAACGTCAATAACCGGTGCCTCCGAGACGATATCGCCGGAAATCAGCTCTTTGCTGCTGACCTTTACGCTTTTAACTTCGGGGCTGATATCTTCAACTTCCGTGCTGTAGTTTAAAGTGACCGAGAACAAAACCGGCGTACTGGTCCGGCCGGCCGCGGGAGTAAAGTCGAGCTTCGCCTGCGCCCATTTGCCGATACTGGGAAAAACCCCGCCGTTAGCCACGCTCTGCCACGGCACGCCGTCAAGGTCAGGGCCGGAAGAAGCGCTTTTTACATAACCGGTCGTTGTCCCGCCGCCGGGAGCGCTCCAGCTCAGCTTATTCCAATTTTTAAATTGGGCAGCGGTATTCTCGATCTTGGCTGATGTCCAGCTGCCGCCCGGCAGGAAGAATTCCTTAACTTTCTGGACATACACATCATAATGGTTGTCGATCCAGACAGCATTGATATCAGGACTTTCGCTTTTTATTAGAGATATAGAAGGATCGGTTATCATCAGCGTCTCGCTGGAAAGGAAGTAGCCGCTATTCCCCCACAGTTTGTCGCCCGAAGAGCTAAATCTGTGCACGATCGGCAAATAGGAGGTTGCGCTGGCGGTGGTGGCAGCTGAGGCATAAACCCCCCCCAGGCCATCGCCAACTAAGTTCAATATTCCCGTCGAACTGATCGTTTTCCCTCCTGTCCCCCACTGTGGAGTGCCGGCAGAATTAAGCAACTGGATATGACCGACGATCGTAGCAAAATCAATCCAACTGATGATAAATTGCCCTGGGGTCGGTTCGCAAATCACCGGAAACGCTTCGTCATTGGATGTCACCGCTATCGCCTTGCCGCCGTCACCCCACAACCTCCCGCCGCTCTGCGACATCAGCTGGGCATACAAATCCCTATTCGGGTCCTCACCCTCATCCCAGGCAACAAGCAAACCGGCCGGAGAAGTGGTCTTCATCACTGCATAGCGGGATTTTCTGCCGGTGCTGGCAGTAGTATTGACCGGAATACCCGAAGTCCCCCAGGCAGTATCAAAAGTACCATTCCCCAATACCCGCCGGGCATAGAGCTTCCTATTACGATTTGTAATATCATCTCTCCCATCCGTCCAGGAAATAACATAGGCATCTGTGCCGCACTCTACTATTTTTGGATTATCAACATTGGTCTGTATTGAATCGGCTAAAGCTGTGCAGACCAAAGTACCAGTAGTTGCCCAGCCGCTCTCGCGAGTGCCGGTTTCATTAAAGTGCTGCGCATAAATAGCCGGCGCGCCGCTCCGCTTATCGACCCAGGTATAGATCGCTCCTCCCTTGTTATCACTTATTACCTGCGGTTTTGATAGGTCTTGTGCTGATTTATGAATACCTTTTATATCCCTATACCAAACATAGTTCCCGTTTAGATCAATCTTGCTGGAAGCAATAACATAACTAGTAACTCCTAAATGAGTATAATTAACTTTCCAGACCAATATCACACCGTCAACGCTCCCGCCATTTTTACTGATCGTCATCTTCACAGACCTATTATTATATTCAGTTGCGGCAAAGAGAGCCTTTTCCCAGGCGACAGCACCCAGAGAATTGACCCGGGCCGCGTAAATCTGCGCGTTGACCGGATCATTTCTCAAATCAGGCCAGGCAACGATCGCCCCGCCGCTGTTATCGGTGACCATAGCCGCTTCGTCCGTCACCTTGCCGCTCGTGGAATTAACTCTGACCACCGCCCATACTCCCTCGGGCGAAGTCGATAAAACTACCGCGTCGCTGGAAACAACAGTGTCAACAAAATCCCCCGCCAGAAACTCCGGGCTCCCCGAAATCGTAATGTCACCGCCAAAAGCAGTTGAAGCCAAAACCACAACGAACAATCCTATAACTAACTTTTTCATCCTATTCGCCCCCCTTAAAATTTAATATCGCTTCCATCTTTGGAGCCAGCAGACTGGTCTTGGACAGGATCTCGACCACTTCCGCCCGGGTCAATTTCTGGTTCGGCTCAAAATTCCGGCCGAGATATTTGAGCAATCCGGCCTCTTTGGCGGACAAGATCTCTTTTACCGCCCAGTGCCGGCCGGGGACATCGACGAACGGCGCTTCAAGCACTTTGGGTTCGGGCAGCTTAAGGAACCGCGCCACGATCGAGACCCCCTCCGCCCGCGTGATCGGGCCATTGGGCCGGAAGGTACCGTTAGGGTAACCCTTGACCGCCCCGCTGTCAACTGCCTGGGCGATATATTTTGCCGCCCAATGCTTGGCCGGCACGTCCTTGAACTTTACTTTTGACGTCGTCCCCTGGAAGCTGATGATCTTCATCAGCAGCGAACACATCTCCGCCCGGGTGATCTTGCCTTCCGGCTTGAAAGTGCCGTCCGGATAACCGCTGACGATCTTCTCCATGGCAAAAACGGAGATCGGGATCCTGACCCAGTAGTTTTCCGGCACATCTTTGAACTTTGTCAGCCTCAGGAGCCTTAACTGTTTTTCATCCAGCTGTATATATTGTTCGCTATAAGCGATCAAAGCCAGCTGGTTTTTGCCGAGATCCAAAGGCTGCTGGAAACGGAAGCCGCCATCGCTGAGCGTGATCTCTTTGCCGCCAACTTCTAATTTCTTGACTTCCGGCAGGACCTTGCCCGAAATATTGGCCAGATCATCAAAAAACACGCTTTTATCTTTGGGATTGACTATTTCAATATAATCTTTCTTGCCAGCGGCCTCGCCCTTGAAGATCCCGTAAGAAAGCGAAAAGGTATGGGTAGTATTTTGTGATAACGAACCGTATTGATGATAAGCATAGTCGAACATGAATCCGGATAAGATCACCGACAGGCCGGCGGTCAGGTTGGTTTCGGAAATATCCTGGTCGGACCCGGCGCGCACGGCCAGCGTCGGGACGACCCACCACTCCGCTCCCAGTTTGATCAGGCCGGACTTCGAGGAATCGGTCGGATAGAACTCATAATCAAGATTTAAATTGTAAACTCCCGGATTATAGCTGACCCCGAGACGCGAAGCGGTCGCCAGCGCTTCTTCCGCACCGGTGTTCCAATGTATTTTCCCACCCAGCGATGCAGGTATAAAATTCCTCTGGACGAACCCGACGCGGAGGTCTCCCCGCGGCCGGTAGAGCAAACCGAGATCCGCGTCGTAGCCGCTGCCGGAAGCGCCTCCGCTGAATCCCTGGTTGTAAAATTTAAAGTTAAGCCCGGCGGAAAGCTCCTTGAATATCGGCCGCCCGTACGATAAATAATAAATGTTGTTGTAATAATTCGTTGTCCCGGCCTCAAAGGTCAACCGCCCGGTCACCGGGTCGCGCACCACGTTCTGGATGCCGCCGATCGAGGCGCCGAGAAAACCACCGCCTAATATTCCGAAGTCAAAGATGTTCTCGCCGCCCAGCTGGAAATAATCGACCTCGCCGAGCAGTTTGGTGTACATGCTGGTCATGCCCCAATTGGAGAGGTCGGTCAGCGCGGCGGGATTCAAGAAGATCGAGGCGGGACTGCCGGTTATGGCCGCGTAGCTTCTCCCCATCCCCATGACGCGCGCTCCTACCCCAACGACCGATGGATCAAGGGCCGTTTTTGCTTCTGCGCCGGCCATAAGAAAAACAACTAACAGAGAGCAGACCAATACCTGTTTGTGGTTCATTAACACCTTAACTTTAACACAGGGTAATTTGGCTTGTCAATTTGCAAAAAAGCCGTTATTTTTATATAATTCCCAATCATGATCATTGCTATTGACCCTGGTCGGGAAAAATGCGGACTGGCTGTTCTGGATAAAGAAGGCAGGGTGTTGGAAAGAAAGATCCTGCCGCGCAAGGAAGCGGTTCCTGCTCTGCCGGCCTATATTGCCAAATACGGCTTGTCCACGCTGGTCGTGGGCAAAGGCTCTTTCGGGAAAGAGCTCGAAAAAGAGATCCTTAAATCCGATCTGAGCGCCAACGTTATTTTTGTTTCGGAAAAATACTCCACCCTCGAAGCACGCAAGCTTTACTGGCAGGAAAATAAGCCCAAAGGCTTGTGGCAGCTGGTCCCA
>JAQTLJ010000081.1 GCA_028714935.1 Candidatus Margulisiibacteriota bacterium
CTAGCTCCGAACCTAATCTGCAGAACATCCCGGCCAAAGGCGACTGGGGCAAACGCATCCGCTCCGCTTTTATCCCGGAGAAAAAAGGCTGGTCGATACTGGCCGCCGATTACTCGCAGATCGAGCTTCGCATCCTGGCGCACCTCTGCGGCGATCCGGTGCTGACCAAGGCTTTCCGTGACGGGAAAGACATCCACCAATCAACTGCGGACGAGCTCGGCATTTCCCGTGACGCCGCCAAAACCGTCAATTTCGGCGTGATCTACGGCATCTCTGATTTCGGCCTGGCCAAACAGTTAAAGATAAAAAAGACCGAGGCGGCAAAATATATCGAGCGGTATTTTACCCGGCACGAGGGCGTTAAGAAATTCATGGATAAGACGATCGCGGAAGCCCGTGATAAAGGTTATGTAATAACCTTGCTGGGCAGAAAAAGGCCGCTGCCCGATATCAACAGCCCCCATTCCGGCCTGCGCGCCTTTGCCGAACGGACCGCGATCAACACACCCGTCCAGGGCTCGGCTGCTGACATGATCAAAGTCGCCATGGTAACTACCAACAAACAACTTACAACTAACAACCTGAGATCAAAGATGATTCTTCAGGTTCATGACGAGTTGGTTTTTGAATGCCCGAAAGAGGAAATAGAGAAGACCAAAAAGCTGGTAGAAGAAGCAATGATAAGCGCGCTGCCTTTAAACGTGCCGGTAAAAGTCGACCTGGAGGTCGGGGAGAACTGGGGCAGCCTTAGCCCCTAACCAAGTCCATTTGACAATCTTCTTATTTTGAATTCCAAGTACCTGACCACATCTCCTTCGCGCAAACTGGAAATAAAGCCTTTCCCCTCTGTTGCCTGCTCAACGATCGTCCTGACCTGCAGCCGCTCGACCTGCCCGACAACGCCGCCGCCGACCTTGAGCACCGCCGCATCCACCCCCAGGACAATAATAACCCTGCCCTCTGCGTCCGGGTAGACCGGGAAGATATCCGCCACATTGAAACCCAATAATCTCAACGGCCCTAAAATGCTGTCGCTCAAACCGACCCGATCTTTAGTATCAATGGACAAATAAAATGGCATCAAACCCCAATCACTGCTCTTTTTGCTCGCCTCCAGCTCCTGGGCGTACAACTTTATTAAATCTTTTATGACAACTGCCGCCCGGCGATTCCCTTTGCCGATCTCAGCCAGCAGCTGATCAGGATGGCGAAATTTTTCTTGTTCACTGTATTTGCTGAACAGCTCCGTTTCTACCAGTCCGCGCGCGGCCAGAAAATGTTGCTGGCCGGCCTTATCCAAAGCCGAAAGCGCGTCCCTGAAGATCATGTCCCCGCCCCTCTTTCTCAGATATGCCCGCAAAACTTTAACAGCGGCCGGTGACTGCACATAATCGACCCAGTCGATCGTCGGATGAGCCTGAGGGTCGGTGACGATGTAAACTGAATCCCCGTCGTCAAGCTGATAAGACAGCTCCTCCGGACGGCCGTTGACGACCGCATAATCCGCATGTTGGAAAATATCACTGTGTATCTTGAGGGCAACTTCCAGGGGCGTAGAACCGGGCGGCACCTGGATCCGCTTGCCCTTTTCAGAATAAACGACTATCGGCACGCTGTGCTGCGCCAACAGATCACGAAACTCATCTTCCGCAATCGCTTCGTCCCTTACCAGATCGTCCAATAAAGCACGCATCCAGCCCGAATCCTTTCTTTTCCTGGGGGAAGAAATTATCCCCAGGCGGTAATATTCAGCCATCTTTTGGTCCCGTATCTGGATAAGCAGCCGGCCAAACCGCGGGACCTTGACATATGAATGGAGAAAACGATGGCCATTGGGCCGGGGTTCGGCATAATAGTTATGTGTCTCTTCCTGAACCGGCGGATACAGATTGTCATGGACCTTCCCCTGGGCGGCATGGCAATCCGGCCTTTCCGGGACAATTATATTGACCCGCCAAATATCGCCCGGAGAAAGATCTTCCAATTCAATTTTTCTTTCCCGCATCCGCTCCTTTAGTTCGTAGATAAAGCGCAGCTCTGGAACGACTTCGATCCGTAAGCCCGTCTGATCAAGCCTTTTTTGCATTGTATTGACGATCTGCCCTACCTTCTCCTTGCTCTGGGCGACGAGTTCTTCCCTTTTAGCTTCGATCGCGCTGTATAGCTGCGGCTCAAGGTAACTGAAAGAGAGGTCTTCAAGCTCCCGCTTCAGCTCCCACATTCCCATACGGTCAGCCAGCCTGGCGTAAACATGCAGCGTTTCGTCAGCTTTTTTATTCTTTGCTTCCTCCGACATATAAACTAATGTCCTCATGTTATGAAGCCGGTCAGCCAATTTAATGAAAATACTGGCCACATCTTTTGCCCCGTAATCCAGAAGTTTCTTGAAGACCTCGACGTGGCCCGGCTTCTCACCAATAAACTCCGGTTCCTTCCCGAATTCAGTGATCCCTTCGATCAGGGCCGCCACCCTTTCACCCAGTTCCCGGCTGATAAATTCCCGGGTCACCCTTTCCCCCGCGAGCTTCCCGTCCTCGATCAGGTCATGGCATAGGGCGGCCGCTATTTCTTCGGGCCCCAATCCCCATTCGGCGACTATTTCAGCCACTGCTATGGGATGCTCAATGTAAGGCTCCCCGCTTTTCCGGAACTGTCCGGAATGCCCCGCCCAGGCCAGGCGGAAAGCCGACATAATAAGCTGTTCTCCCTCAGGGTATACTTTGATTATTCGTGAAATTCTATCTAAATACGGCGCGGGGTGAACAATGCTGTTGGCGCTGACTATGATCGGGATGCCTCGTTTGACGGAAAAAGTGGGGATGCCGATGAGTTGTCTGGCCGGTTCTGTCCAACGCTCCAGATCGGCCATTTTCACGGGCGGACCAAGTTTCTGCCATCTGCACAGGTCTTTAAGCCTGAGCAGCTCATATTTTGGTCTGACATTTAATTCGGGGCGTTTTATTGCCATAATTTTGCCCTCTTCGCTTGCTTGAATTTATCGCCTGAATATCTGGAAAATTTCACCTTTCACAGGTATAATTCCTTTTATGCTGACCAAAGAGAACCTGGAAGAAATACTTATAACCTCCTTAAGGTTGGGCGGTGATTTCGCAGAGATCTTTATTGAGGAAACCAATACCACTTCCCTCTCCGGCGAAGACAATAAGATCGAGAAGATCTCGTCCGGCACGGAAGCCGGGGCTGGGATCCGGGTCATTTCCGGCAAAGAAACCGCTTATGCGGCCAGCGCGGATACCAGCTTCGAAAGTTTAAGAACAGCGGCCCTGAAGATCTCCCAAGAAATATCCGGAGAAAAGAAAATAAAAAGCCTGGACCTCCGGCCCAGAATCCCGGAGCACCTGCCGCCAATAAAACAACGCCCCAACGAAGTAATGACCGAAGTTAAAACCGGTCAGGTCGAATTGCTCAATAAAACCGCACGCGCCTACGGCGATAATATAAAACAGGTCACTGTCCGCTATACCGATTCCAACCAAGCGGTGACCATTGCCAATTCCGAAGGGGTTTATGTGGAAGACAACCGAATCCGCACGCGCTATTTCATCAATGTCATCGCCGAGAAAAACGGTGTGCTGCAGACCGGCTACGAAGCGCCGGGCGGCACGGTCGGTTTTGAATTGTTTGAACTTTATCCGCCCGAAGCATACGCCCGCCGGGCCGCGGAACGGGCTTTAAAAATGCTTGACGCGCCCCATGCTCCGGCCGGAAAAATGACGGTGGTACTCTCTTCCGAAGCCGGCGGGACATTGATCCATGAAGCCTGCGGCCACGCCCTGGAAGCCGACTTCATCATGAAGGGGACCTCGGTCTTTAGCGGCAAGATCGGCGGGCGGGTCGCCTCTGAACTGATCACGGTCATTGACGATACCAGGCTGGCCGGAAAATTCGGCTCCTACGCCTTTGATGACGAAGGGACCCCGGCGCAAAAAACTGTGCTGATCGAAAACGGGATCCTAAAAGGGTACATGAGCGATTGGTATACTTCCCAACAACTGGGCATTTTAAGGACCGGCAACGGGCGGAGGGAAGACTTCCGCCATAAACCGGTCCCCCGCATGACCAATACGCTGATCGCGCCGGGAGAGATGGACCCGGCTGAGATCATTGCTTCCGTCAAAGACGGCCTGCTGGTCAAACATATGGGCGGCGGCCAGGTCAATGTCACCAACGGCGATTTTGTCTTTGAAGTGACCGAGGGCTGTTTAATAGAGAACGGTAAAAATAAAGGGCCGGTACGCGGCGCGATCCTGATCGGCAACGGCCCAAAGATCCTGGAAATAATCGACTTGGTCGGCTCCGACCTCGGCTTCCAGGCCGGAGTCTGCGGTAAATACGATCACGCCCCGGTTTCGGACGCCCAACCGACGATCAGGATACCGGGGATCATTGTCGGCGGGCGAATGTAAGCTGTTTTAAGATCTGCGAGATCGGCCCCGACTGGTTCATGACAAAATAATGGATCCCGGGAACTTCTGCCCCCAGCAACTCCTCACACTGGCCGACCGCCCATTCGACCCCGATCTTTTCAACCGCCGATCTGTCACTTTCATGCTTTTCCAATTGTTCCAAAAGCTTCTGCGGTATGGTCGCGCCGCAAATATCGGTCATTTTCCTAAGTTGTTTTAAACTGGTGATCGGCATGATCCCGGGAATGATGGGCGCTTTTATCCCGGCTTTCCGGCAACGGTCCAGGAAATCAAAGAAAAAACGGTTATCAAAGAACAACTGGGAAATAATATAGTCCGCCCCAGCCTCGACTTTCTCTTTTAAGAGGGCCGTATCCCTTTCCAGCGAAGGCGATTCCCGATGCCCTTCGGGATAACCGGCCACTCCCAGGCAAAACTCCGGTTTATGGACCTTAATGAAAGCGACCAGGTCTTTAGCATAACTAAAGCCATCGGCCGGAGGAGTAAAATCATTGCTCCCTTCCGGCGGATCTCCCCTTAAAGATAAAATGTTGTTGACCCCGATCGCCTCAAACTGTTCCAGCTGAAGTAAAATACTTTTTTTAGTCGCTGAGATGCAGGTCAGGTGGGCGACCGGATCGATCTTAAATCTTTCTTTTATCTCTTTGACCCACTGAAAAGTTTTTTCCCGGGTCGTTCCCATTGCCCCATAAGTAACGGAAGCAAAATCGGGCTGAAAAGCCTTCAATTGGGCAAGGACTGAGAACAAATGTTCTTCCTGTTCCGTTGTTTTTGGCGGGAAAAATTCAAAAGATAATGTCGGCTGTCCTTTGGCTAAAGCTTCGCTGACCTTCATTTTTTGTCCAGGATGCCGATCTCTTCCGGCCCGGGCTGCGCCTGGGTTGAGGGCTTCATGTGCGGGAAGAACAGCACGTCGCGAATGGACGGCTGGTCCGTAAGCAGCATGATCAACCGGTCAATGCCGATCCCCAGCCCGCCGGTCGGCGGCAAGCCATACTCCAGGGCGCGCAGAAAATCCTCATCCATCGATTCCGCTTCCTGGTCGCCGGCCGCTTTCAGGTCCGCCTGCTTTTTGAATCTCTCGCGCTGGTCAACCGGGTCATTGAGCTCCGAGAACGCGTTGGCTAATTCCATACCGGCAATGATCAATTCAAAGCGCTCAACCTGCCCTTCATTTTTCCGGTGTTTCTTGGCCAGCGGCGAAGTTTCGATCGGGTGGTCAACGATAAAAGTCGGCTGGCGCAATTTCCCCTCAACGAACTTATCATAAAGCACATTAATGATCTTGCCGACCCCGATCTCTTCATAACCTTCGATCCCTTTGGCCTTGGCCACCTTCCTGATCTCTGCTTCGCTCTTGCCGGCGATGTCTATCCCCTCTTGTTTAAGGGCATCAACCAGAGAGAGCCGCTTACACGGCGGCGTCAGGTCGATATCTTCGCCTTTATATTTGATCTTAAGGCCGCCGAGCACTGCTTTGGCCGCCGTCGTGATCAGCTCTTCGGTCAGTTTCATGATGTCATTGTAGTCCGCGTAAGCC
>JAQTLJ010000082.1 GCA_028714935.1 Candidatus Margulisiibacteriota bacterium
TTGGAAAGAAACGCCGATCTTTTTGTAGCCGGTAACGCTCATGTTGGCGATGTTCGATGAGGTGGCTTTCAGGGCAATATTATAAGCCTCAATCGCGTTTTTCGCCTGGTTCATCATATCAAGCATTTTTTCCCGCCTCCTTAATTGCGGAGACTTTTATCTCCGCCAGGTTGACTTTGGCCCTTTTTAAGGCCATTTCCAACAGTTTCAATTCCGCCTCGATCAATTTTTTAGTTTCCTCGGGAGCCTGGATCTGGATGGAGATCATGCCGGATTTTGAGGTCAGGGTCAAAAGGATCTCTCCGAGGTTTTCCGGTTTTAAGCCGAGCGTTAAGTCTGTTTTCCCTTTGCCTTTGACGATCTCCAGTTGTGAGACGAGCTGATCGACAAGAAATTGCAGGTCAAGTTTGTTCAGCAGCTTCCCGTCCAGCTGTGCCTTGAAGAGGGCGGGGAACGCTTCGAGGTTCGGCGTCAGCCAGCCGGTCTTTAAAAGCAAGTCCTGGATCTGGGTCTGATTTGGTTTGGAGAAGTAATTACCGGCGATCTGGGAAAAAAGATTGCCGGCCGGAGATTCGTTGCCGGTTTTAGCCGGTTGATTGGATGCGTCGGGGTTTTTGTTTTCCTGGGATCTGGAATCTATATCCGAAAACAGGTCAGCCTTATAAACAGATCCCTGAGGTTGAGCGTCAAAGCTTGAATATTGGAACCAGGAGTCGAAGTTGAACTGTCCGGAGGCGTTAAAAAAAAGAGCCAGCCGTTTTTGTTCTTCTTCAAGAAAATTTTGGAAAGAGCTATCGGTCGAGTTTTGGTTAAAGGAGTCCGGCGACAGGCGCGGCTCGGCGGCATCGATCTTGGGCAATTGGACCGTCACTGCTTCTCCTTTCATTTCATCGTAATCATAATGAAAAAACTTGCGTCAGTCAAATGGGAATGCCTGGGAGGAGATTCGAACTCCTACGCTTTTAAGGGCGCCAGCCCCTCAAGCTGGTGCGTCTGCCAGTTCCGCCACCCAGGCACCTCGACTCTGTCTCGACTCGCTTCGCTCGCTCGACATCGCTCGGTGCGAGCTCGTTATCTTAATGCCTCCACCACTTCTTCCATCTTCATGCCGCGCGAACCTTTGATAAGAATTATATCACGCGGCCGGATAATTTTCTTCAGGTTTTTGATCAAGGATTTCTTGTCCTGGCTGACCCGCGGCCGCGGCCAGAACTGTCCCAAAGTGTAGACTTTATCGATCTTTAACTGGCCGCAAAGTTTAATGATGCGGTCGTGGGCCGTTTTTGCTTGCCGCCCGAGCTCCAGCATATCGCCCAGCACGGCGATCTTGCGGCCATTGAGCTCTGCCATGGTTTTAAGGGCAGCGGCCATCGACTGCGGATTGGCATTGTAAGTATCGTTGATGATCTTGACCCCGTCCCGGCGGTTGATGACGTCCATCCGGTTGGAGGAGGGGCGGAATGATTCCAGGCCTTTTCTGATCGAGCTCTTTTTACATTTTAATATTTTTGCGACCGCGATCGCCGCCAGGGCGTTGTAAATATTGTGTTCCCCAGGGATCGGCAGGTTGATGCCTTTTAAATCATTTGGAGTGATCTTGGCGTTTTCAATAATACCGAAGGTACATACATTTGACATTGGACATTGGACATTGGTCATTAGATGCTCGAAATGTTCATCGTCCGCGTTGATCACGGCAAAATCTTTCCCGGTCTGGAACTTAAAGATCTCGGCTTTAGCTTTGGCGATATTCTTTGTGCTCTTGAGGAATTCCAGGTGAGCTTCGCCGATATTCGTCACGACGGCGACCTTGGGCCTGACGATCCTGGCCAGGAGTTCGATCTCTCCCAGGCCCTGCATGGCCATTTCGATGACCGCCGCCCGGTGTTTTTTGGTCAATTTGAGGAGGGTGAGGGGGACGCCGATCTCGTTATTGAAGTTCTCTTCATTTTTTAAGGTCGGCATTTCCCGCGAGAGGATCGAGGCGATCATATCTTTGGTCGTGGTCTTGCCGGCCGATCCGGTCACGCCGATTATCGGGATATTGAATTTATTGCGGTGATAGGCAGCCAGTTCCTGGAGGGCTTTCAGCCCAGCTTTGGTCTCAAGGACTAATGCGCCCTTTTTAAGCGCCGCCGGGATAAAATCACGGCCGTCAAATTTGGGCCCTTTAATGGGGATAAACAGTTCGCCGGGTTTAACTGTCCGGCTGTCGATCGAAATACCTTTTACGACTCGCGACTGGCGACCCGTGACCCGCGACCCTCTAACCGCCTTAAGGATTTCCTGCTGGGTAAACATAAGATAATTATATCAGAAAATGATTAAACATCACTGCTGTAATATTTTTTCATTTCTAGACACTTGCCAACTGCTGATATTAGAAATGCTTTACACCACAGTTGCAACTGTCGCAATCACGACACCGGGGCTAAATAACGAGTAACAGAATGCGAGTAACGAGAATCTGCTTAACATGGAAGGATGTTGAGTGTTTAAGGTCACAAACTGTGACCTTAAAGAATTATGAAATATCTCTGGCTGATCGGCAAAAATCAACAAGAGGAAAACATCTCAAGTACCCGCCTTATGCTTTTAGCGAACAAGGAGTGGCTATGCTTTCATCTGTTCTTCGCAGTAAAAGGGCCATTCAAGTTAATATAATCATTATGCGCGCATTTGTCCGGATGAGACAGCTGTTTTCGGCCCACAAAAAGATTATTGCCAAGCTGAATAAGCTTGAACAAAGAACGGACAAGAATACAGGTGATATCCAATTGATATTTAACGCAATTCGCAAGATGCTTGCTCAGCCGGAGTCGAAGACAAAACGGATAGGATTCTTGTCAGACAAATAGGTGCCTACTTCACATCTGGATTATTTTATATCAGCAGATTCAAAGAAGGCTTTGTTAGTTTTAAATTCTTTAAGTCTTTCGATGAGCTGTTCGGTGCCGTCCGCTGTCTCATAGCTGTCCATGATCTTGCGGAGCAGCCAGACTTTCTTCAGCTCTTTTTCTTCCAGCAGGAGCTCTTCGCGCCTGGTGCCGGAGAGCTTGACGTCGATCGCCGGGAAGATCCGCCGGTCAGACAGTTTGCGGTTCAGATGCAGTTCCATGTTACCGGTCCCTTTAAATTCCTCATAAATGATATCGTCCATGCGCGAACCGGTGTCAACCAGGGCGGTCGCAACGATCGTCAGGCTGCCGCCTTCCTCAATATTCCTGGCGGCGCCGAAAAATCTTTTCGGCCGGTGCAGGCAGGTTGGATCAAGACCGCCGGAGAGGGTCCGGCCGGAGGGCGGGGTGACCAGGTTGTAAGCGCGGGCCAGGCGGGTGATGGAATCGAGCAATATTACCAGATTATGTCCGGCTTCGACCTGCCGTTTGCATGATTCCAAGAGGAGCTCCGCGATCCGGATATGATTTTCCGGCGGCTCGTCAAAGGTCGAAGCAACGACCTCGCCCTTGACCGAACGCTGCATGTCGGTCACTTCTTCCGGGCGCTCATCGACCAGCAAAACTTTGATGATCACTTCCGGGAAATTCTCGGTGATGCTGTTGGCGATATTTTTCAGGATGGTGGTCTTTCCGGCTTTAGGCGGAGAGACGATCATTGCTCTCTGGCCGGTGCCGATCGGGGCGAGCAGGTCGATCAGGCGCGCCGCCATCGGGCAGCCGGGATATTCCAGCGTAAAGCGTTTATCGGGGAAGATCGGCGTCAGGTTCTCAAAAGGGACCCGGTCGCGCGCCTGTTCCGGGTTGGTCCCGTTGATCGCTTCGATCTTGAGCAGGCTGTAATATTTTTCGCCTTCCTTCGGCGGGCGGATCTGGCCGGTGACGAGGTCGCCGTTTTGCATATCAAATCTTCTGATCTGGGTCTGGGAGACGTAGACGTCTTCCCGGCTCGGCAGGTAGCCTCCGGTCCTTAAGAAGCCGTAGCCTTCGGGCAGGATCTCCAGGATCCCCTTGGCAAACATGTAGCCGTTCTGTTCGGTCTTGGTTTCCAGGATCTTAAAGACCAGGTCATGTTTTTTTAATTGCCGGTGATTGGGGATCTTGAGCTCTTTGGCGATCTCATACAGCTCCTGCAAATTTTTTCCTTCAAGCTCTACGATATCCATCTTTTGTCCTCCTTATGGAAATTATAAGTTTAATGAGTTTGGGACATTTGTTTGAAAATAATATGATCCAAAACTTTGTGGGGCCTTTCGAATTACTTATTACATATTACATATAGCTTTTCGATTTGTCAAGCAATATCTGTAAATGAGCCGGCCGGAAAGGCGGATCCACGAATAACGCTTTTATTTTAGTTCCCGGCATGCTAAAATGCCCCTGCTGATATAAGACCGAAAAAAGGAGCGCTATCAATGAAAACAAAATTATTTGCCGCTTTGGTCCTGACCCTGGTAATGGTTATTCCCGCTTTTGCTGCCTATGATATGTATCTGGCGATCGCCGGGGTTGCCGGGTCGCTGTCCGATACTGCCCACAAGGGCTGGATCCCGGTCACGGGGATCGTGGACAATTCGCTCAAGTCGGGCGTAACGGTGGGTCTGGTCATCACCAAACCGGCCGATGCCAATTCCGCCACTCTTTATAAAGATTGCATGACCGGCAGGCATCATCCCAGCGCCTTCTTGGATATCTGCAAGGACGGCGTGCTGATCAACAGGCTAGGACTCCAGGACATTACGGTCTCCCAGCTGAAACCGCAATTTTCCAAGAGCGATACCGCGCCGCAGGAGGAGCTGACTTTCAACTTTTCCGAGATCACCTGGGAATTTTACACGACGGACGCAGGCGGCAAGACCGTCACCACCCGGACCGGCTGGAATAACGTGGCGAAGAAGTCAATATAAGCGCAAGTCTTATCCAGATCATCCGTTCGCGGCGCAGGAGTTTGGCTCTAATTATCACTGCCGAAGCCAATTTAGTTATCAGGGCGCCTTTGCATCTCCCGGACGAGGCGATCGATCGTTTTATCGAGCAGAAGAAAAAGTGGATTGAGCGCCAAATGGCGCGGCTAACTGCCCGTCCCCGGCCTATCGTTTTGACGGAAGAGGAGCGGGCGGGGTGGGTTCTGATCGCTCGAGAAAAAATAGTCGAGCGCTGCCGTTATTTCAGCGAACTGACAGGTTACCGGCCGGTTGCGGTCAAGATAACTTCGGCTCGGAGCAGGTGGGGGTCGTGCGGGGCGAAGGGATCAATTAATTTCAGCTGGCGTTTGGCGATGTCGCCACCTCAGGTCATCGATTATGTCGTGGTCCACGAACTGGTCCATCTTGTTGAACCAAACCATTCCCCCAATTTCTGGCGCCGCGTTGCCGAAGTCATCCCCGATCACAAACTCCATCGCCGCTGGCTGCGGGAGAATGGGCAGCTGTTAGGGGCCTAAAGCCCATCAATCAATTTTCCAAGTTCCCCTTGTCTTTTCCAACTGGTAGGGTAAGATTAGGCAGGAGGCAAACCATGAAAAAATATATTTCCCTGTTCTGCTGCGCCCTGCTCCTGGCCGACCCCGCGCTGGCCGTGTCCGAGGTGATAGGGAGGGTCTGTGAAACCAAGGCGATCGTTAATTCCCCCGGCAGTTATTCGGCCGTGATCAACTGGTGGACGGTCAATCCCCCGAAGGTCGGCCACTGGGTCAATGTCGGCAAGAACCCGGACGTTAATGTCGACTGGCAGACCAAGGACGATTCGCGGGTCGTCGGTTACCCGTGCGCCGTTTCTTTCGGCGTTGACTCGTACAATTTCACCTCCTGGAACTGGCAGGAGGGCGGCGGCGGTAACAGCGCCAAAGGGAGCAATACCTCGACCGGCAAGTACAATAACTACGGGACCTGGCAGATCGCCCTCAACCAGCCGTCGCCGGTAACCAAGTACCGTTTCAACGCCATGGCCGATACCAAGGGGCAGCCTACAAAATATGACAGC
>JAQTLJ010000083.1 GCA_028714935.1 Candidatus Margulisiibacteriota bacterium
GTTTGTATCCCGGCAGGGCTGGGGGCTGGCTTGCTCCGACCGGTTGAGACGGCACAGCGGCCTGGGGAGCGGGGCGTAATCTTTCCAGCCGCGAAATGACCGTTTGGATGTTCTCTCTTCTCAATGCTGCCAGTGTCAGTGCCATATGTTAATATATAGACAATTCCGTTGAGGAATTTCAGTTTTTTTGCTATACTTTTTGGGAAGAGGAAGGAGAATATAATGGTTTATAAAATAGCAGTTATTGGGGGGGATGGGACAGGGCCGGAGGTTATAGCTGAAGGTCTTAAGGTTCTGGCCGCGGTGGCGAAAAAGCACAAATTTGAATATAAACTTGAGGAGTTCGACTTTACCGGTAAACGATATTTGAAAACCGGAAAATTGGTCAGTGACGAGGACATTGAAAAATTAAAGACCTTCGATGTTATTTACCTCGGCGCGGTTGGCGATCCGGCCGTCAAGCCGGGGATAATTGAGCACGGGGTGTTACTGAAGATCCGTTTTGCCCTTGACCAGTACATCAACCTGCGCCCGGTCATCCTTTACCCAAATGTTTGGACGCCGATCAAGGACAAGGGGCCGGCGGAGATCGATTTTGTCGTTGTCCGTGAGAACACCGAAGGTTTGTATGTCGGCACCGGCGGGTATCTGAAAAAGGGCTCACCCGATGAAGTGGCGACCCAGGTTTCGGTCAACACCCGCAAGGGGATCGAACGCTGCCTCCGGTATGCTTTTGAATATACCAAGAAAAGGAATAAACGGAAACAGCTAACCCTGGTCGGCAAGACTAACGTCCTGACTTATGCGTTCGACCTCTGGGAAAGGGCGTTCCACGAGATCGGCCAGAAAGATTATCCCGATATCAAGCGCGAATACGCCCACGTTGACGCGACCTGCATGTGGTTCGTCAAGAACCCGGAATGGTTCGATGTTATCGTCACTGACAATATGTTTGGTGACATCATTACTGACCTTGGCGCGATGATCCAGGGGGGGATGGGAATCGCGGCCGGCGGTAACATCAATCCCGAAGGGGTCTCAATGTTCGAGCCGATCGGCGGTTCAGCACCTAAATATACTGGACAGAACGTCATCAATCCATTAGCGGCTATTGGTGCGCTTCAAATGTTGCTTGAAGAACTCGGTGAAGATAAAGCCGCGGCTGACGTTGAAAAGGGGATCAAATACGCCTGCACCCAGATGAAATCAATGTCCGCTGGTAAGATGGGGATGTCGACGACTGAGGTCGGGGATACTGTCGCGGCGAATATCTAGTTATTCCCACTCGATTGTCGAAGGCGGTTTTGAGGAGATATCGTAGACCACGCGGTTGACCTCTTTGGTCTCATTGATGATCCGGTTCGATATTTTATCCAGCAATTCGTACGGTAATTTAGCCCAATCGGCGGTCATGGCGTCGGTTGAAGTCACGGCCCTGACTGCTGCCGTGTTTAAGTAGGTCCTTTTATCTCCCATGACGCCGACGGTCCGGATCGGCAGCAAGACAGCGAATGACTGCCACAGCTCCTTATAAAGCCCAGCTTTCTTGACCTCAGAAACGACGATATCGTCGAGGGTCTGCAGGATCTTAACTCGTTCCGGTGTTACTTCACCAATAATGCGGATGGCCAGGCCGGGGCCGGGGAAGGGCTGGCGGCTGATAATTTCGTCCGGTACGCCAATTTCCCTGCCGAGCGCCCTGACTTCATCCTTGAATAATTTCTTTAGCGGTTCGACCAGCTTGAATTTAATGTCCTTCGGCAGGCCGCCGACATTGTGATGGGTTTTAATGCGGACGGCTGTTGTCGCCGTCAATCCGGGGACAGCCGACTCGATCACGTCAGGGTAAAGGGTTCCCTGGGCGAGAAAAGGCATCTTACCAAGCTTCTTGGCTTCTTCTTCAAAGACGCGGATGAACTCATTGCCGATCCGGTGGCGCTTCTCTTCCGGGTCGGTCACCCCTTTGATCTTGGCGAAAAATCGCTGGGAAGCGTCAACATGGATCAAGTTGATCTTGAAATTGCGGGTAAAGACCTCGACGATCTTTTTGGCCTCGTTCTTGCGCATAAAACCCTGGTCAATGAACATGCAGGTCAATTGTTTGCCGACCGCTTTGTTGACCAGGACCGAAACAGTTGACGAATCAACGCCGCCGGAGAGGGCGCAGAGTATTTTTTCTTTGCCGATAGTCTCTTTT
This sequence comes from Candidatus Margulisiibacteriota bacterium, assembly GCA_028714935.1. GTDB lineage: Bacteria > Margulisbacteria > WOR-1 > O2-12-FULL-45-9 > O2-12-FULL-45-9 > JAQTLJ01. Next base: position 2,198 of record JAQTLJ010000083.1, read on the forward strand.
AGCTCTTTTATCGACCCCTGGATAAAGTTCTTGGTCGTCCAGGTCGGCCGGCAGCCGCAGACGACATAAACGAAATTTTTGATGATCTCCGTTCCCCGTTCGGTATGGACGACTTCCGGGTGGAATTGGACGCCGTAAAGCTGCCTATCATGGTTGCCGATGGCGGCCAGAGGAGTGTTTTTAGTGCCGGCCAGGACTTTAAAACCTTTAGGGAGCTTGACGACGCTGTCCCCATGGCTCATCCAGCAGATTATTTGTTTGGGAAAACCGGCAAAGAGATCGGTCTGGTCGTCAATGAAAAGCTCGGTGCGGCCGTATTCTTTTTTCCGTTCAGGTTTAACCTGGCCGCCCAGAGCTTTAGCCATAAGCTGAGTCCCATAGCAGATGCCTAAGATGGGGATGCCGGATTTCCAGAGGCGGGGGTCGGCCTGGGGCGCGCCCTTGTCATAAACGGAGGCGGGTCCGCCGGAAATAATGATACCTTTAACTTTGCGACGTTTCAGCTCTTCAATTGAGACATTATGCGGCAAAATCTCACAGTAAACATTGCACTCGCGGACCCGCCGGGCGATGAGCATGGCATACTGCGCGCCGAAGTCAAGAACGGCAACAAAATCGTGTTTCATTACTTATACATCCCCAATTGCTGAGCTTTTTGGTAAACTTTCCCTTCGGTCAGGATCGACGGGGCGATAACGACTTCTACCTGCTGCATCTCCTTTAAATTCGCGGCGCCGAGCGTTCCCATTGATGTTCTTAATGCTCCGACAAAGTTCATCGAGCCGTCATCAAATTTTGCCGGGCCGTGCAGGATCTCTTTCAATGAGCCGATCGTTCCGACTTTAATTCTTGAACCTCTGGGGAGCGTGGGGGAAGGAGTAGCCATGCCCCAATGGAAACCCCGGCCGGGAGCTTCCGTTGCCTTAGCGATTGGTGATCCGATCATGACGGCATCCGCTCCGCAGGCGATCGCTTTGCAAATATCACCGCCGACAGCCATGCCGCCATCAGCGATGATCGGGACATACAAATTATTTTCTTTAAAGTAGGAGTCGCGGGCCGCTGCGCAGTCAGAGATCGCTGTTGCCATTGGGACGCCGACCCCGAGCACGCCGCGTGAGGTGCAGGCGGCGCCGGGGCCGATCCCAACCAGCACGCCGGCTACGCCGGTCCCCATCAGCGTCAAGGCAACTTCGTAGCTGACACAATTGCCGACCAGGACCGGGATCCCCATTTCGGCGCAGAACTTGTTCAGGTCAAGCGGTTCAGAGCTCTTTGATTTATGCTTGGTCGAAAGAACGGTCGATTGGACGACAAAAACGTCTGCGCCGGCGTCGCGGGCGATCGGGCCGAGCTCCAACGCTTCCTGCGGGATCGACGAGACCGCGGCAATGCCGCCGCCGGCCTTGATCTCCTTGATCCGCTTGATGACCAACTCTTTCTTGATCGGTTCGAGATAAAGCTTCTGCATCAGGGGGACATACTCTTCCTTGCTGACAGAAGCGATCTTTTCCAGTACCTTGTCCGCGTCTTCGTAACGGGTCCAGACCCCCTGCAGGTTGAGAACACCCAAGCCGCCCAGCTTGCTCATCAGAACCGCGAGCTTGGGGCTGACAACGCCGTCCATGGCGGAAGCAATGATCGGAACTTGCAGCTTTTTCCCTCCGATCTCAACCGAGACATCGGTGTCATCCGGATTGATGGTGATGATGGAGGGGGCGAGGGAGATCTCATCAAAACCGTACGCCCGCCGGGTTTTTTTAGCTTTACCCAGTTCTATATCCATTATTTCCTCCCTTTCGCTTTTATTTTCCGGACAGGATGTTTTACCGGCTCCGGCGGCGGCTTGTGGTGTTCCTTGGCGGTCTCGATCATTTTCTCAAATTCCTGCATGATCGGTTCCGGCACCCAGACTTCGCCGCAGTTCTGGCAGACATAAGCCGGGACCTTTTCCATCATGTACAGTTTGCCGCCCTGGTAATCTTCAAGGTTGACCTTTTCCAGGTTTAATGGCCCGCCACAGGCCTGGCACTCCTCGGGTGCTTCCCCGCCGAGCAGTTCCTTATATTTATCCAAATCCTTGTCATTGGTCATGGGAAATTATTAAGGGTTAATTATACAGATATTTCTTAAGCTTGACAAGATTTAACATTATTATATAATATCGGGGACTAGATATAGCCGCTAGATTTTGATTAATACAGCAGGAGGTGTTGAACGAAAAAAGGTTGACAAAAGATCGTTTAGTGGTGTAAGATTTAGGCAAGTTTGGAATAAGGAGGAAGATCATGAATCGTAAATGGCTATCATTGTTCCTGGTCCTTGGCCTGGCTTTTTCGTTCGGTCTCGTGACGGTTACGGGGTGTTCGCAGACGCAGAATAATCCGAGTAGCGATCCGGCGAGTCCACCGTCGGGAACGACAACGATCGAGGTGGCATCTGGCGGGCAAATTACCGTTGCTTCAGGCAGCGATACCGGCACCGCTTCATTTGTTGTTGTTGACCAAAATGGCGCCCCCATTAACAGCACCAATTACTTGAACGCGGCGAATATCACGATCCAGGTCTGGTCAACTACCACTATTACTAGTCAGGCCGCGACAGTTGGCACCCTGACTTATACAGGCGGGTCGACAGGCGATCCTATCAGCTATGCTTTAACGCTTGATAGGAGCGGGAGTATGTATTACAGCGATCTTGTTAGTATGGAAAGTGCGGCATTAGCCTTTATTGCCAATACAGGGACAGCTGATGAAGGCATGGTCATTAATTTCTCAACCAATGTTGCGGTTGATCAAGGATTGACGACCAATAAAAGTTTGTTAAGTTACGCCGTAACCAATGAGTCGGTTGCTGCTGATATGACAGCTTTATATCGTTCAATAAATGTTGGTACCGCAACGCTTGATGCCAGCGCGGCAAACACGCGCAAAGCTGTAATTGCCATGACTGACGGAGGCAACAATCAGACTCCAACCGATATAAATGATCCTATTGGTAAAGCGCAAGCAGCGGGTATTCCAGTTTACACAGTAGGATTAGGCTCTGGTATTTCTGCGACTAATTTACAGCAGATCGCCACTGATACGGGCGGCCTGTTTTATTCTGCTCCGACAGCGGCTGATCTGGTTGATCTTTACAATAAGATCTCCACAGCCCTTAACAGCACCTGGTCGATCACTTTTACTTCGCCAGTAACTTTTACAACTAGTACAACTTATTACATACTGGTGACAATTACTTATCCAGGTGTGGCCCCGGCTTCTACGTTATATACTGTAACGTTATAAGTCGTCTTGATTTTATAAAGGAAAGCCCCCGAGAGATCGGGGGCTTTTTCTTTGGCAGGGTGAGTTGTGTTATAATATGATCAGAAGGGAGTAAGACATGCACTTCAACATTGACCATATTCGAAAAATAGACCCGGAGATCGCTGACACGATAGATAAGGAGCTCGACCGCCAGAAGAATAAACTGGAGATGATCGCCTCGGAAAACTTTACCTCGCGAGCGGTCCTTGAGGCCTGCGGTTCCGTCCTGACTAACAAATACGCTGAAGGTTATCCCGGCAAGCGGTACTATGAAGGCCAGCAAATCACCGACCTTGTGGAATCTCTGGCCATCGAAAGGGCAAAGAAACTTTTCAAAGCCGACCATGTAAATGTTCAGTCG
>JAQTLJ010000084.1 GCA_028714935.1 Candidatus Margulisiibacteriota bacterium
GGGCCTGGCCGTCATCTATTTTGAGCTTTAAGTTTAAATAAGGCTGGTCGTTAATGGTGGTGACGCCACCCTGGCTGCTTTCGTCCAGGGCCAGGACAGTGGCAGTGGCGGGGCGGCCGGTGGCCAGGATCCTTTTAGCGTCGCGTCCGCCGCCCAAAAATGTGTTGGCAAAGAAACTGGACATACTGGGAATGAACATGGATATGGCCGAAACGGAAACGATCAGGGCGAATACAATGCCGGCGATGGTTAAAATGGTCTCCGCTTGGCTGGCCGGCATCCAACCGTTGTCGCCGGCGATTTTAAGGTATATGGCGCTGGGGACAAAGATTGCCATGGCAACAAGTTCTATGATCCAAAATTTTCTCATTTAAAAAGAAGTATACAAAAGCCCGGCACGTCATGCAAGTTTATATTATGTTATAATCTTAATATGATTATGATCTCTCCCATGAAAAATAGAGACATTCCCGCGGTTGTTGAGATCGAAAAGTTATCTTTTAAATATCCTAAGCCGGAAGCGGTTTTCCGCGAAGATGAGCACAAGTACTTAGTAGCGAAAGATAATGATAAGGTCGTTGGTTACATTGGAATAGAGAAAATATTAGACGAAGAACATATTATTAATATGGCTGTGGATCCAGGGTATAGGGGGCAGGGGATAGGGAACAGGTTGATGCAGCACGTGTTAAATGACGAAGATGTCTTTTTCCTGGAAGTCAGGGTCTCGAACGAAACCGCCAAGAAGGTTTATGAGCGTTACGGATTCAAGGTGATCGACACCCGCAAGGGGTATTACGCCGACGGCGAGGATGCGTACGTCATGAGGCGGATTCCCGGCGAATAAGGCTGGGTGTTTACCGCTTTAGTCTTTTTGCCAAAGCCTCAAAATTGATATAGACGGTCGGCTCGGTCCGGCGTATCTTCTTAATGTAGTTCTGAATGACCGGATTGGCCCAGGCGCTGCGCACGTACCAGCCAAAAATCTGATCGGTCTGCTTGAGATCCAATACGCCTTGATCGACATAAATATTTATATAGTCGAAGTTGATTAGATATTCATCGAGCTCGTAATCGGTAAAAGTGTCAAAACCGCTTTTTTGAAATCTCCGCTCCACCAGCTTCAGGTCTCCGTAATCTATTGCTTCCATCACTTGCCGATTGGTGGCATTGCTGTTGTAAAAAGAATCTTTAAGATCCAGTAAAAAATCCGCCTTGTTGCGCTTGTCCTGCACATCCAGCTGGATGGAACCGATGATCAAGGTGGCTAAAACCAAAAGTAAAGTGCATTCCGAGATAAATTCCGCCAGCCGGGCCTTGGTTCGCTTTATGATCGAATAGACAACCAAAGATAATATGAATGAGAAAATAGAAACAAAAGTCCAGGCAGCCAACATAAAAACACTCATGTATATCACTTCCTTTTTATAGCTAGATTATAATATAATAAGAGGGTTAAATGAACAGCTTTCTTAAAGAACTTAACGATCGCATTTTAGTCATGGACGGCGCCATGGGGACGCAGCTCATGGAGCGCGGCGTCCGGCCGGAGGATTGCTTTGACGCGGTCAATATCAAGAAGCCGGAAGTTGTCGCAGCGGTCCATAAAGCTTACGTTGAGGCCGGCGCGGATATCATCGAGACCAATACTTTCGGAGCCAACAGGATAAAGCTCGCCGATTACCAGCTTGATAAAAAAGTCAAAGAGATCAATGTTGCTGCCGCACAGTTGGCCAGGAAGGCGATCGGCGAAAAAGGTTTTGTCTGTGGCTCGATCGGCCCGCTGGGGAAAATGATCGACCCGCTGGGCGAGATCACCTTTGACCAAGCTTATGAAGTGTTCGCCGAACAGGCGAAAGCTTTGGAGGAGGGCGGGGTCGACGTTGTTTCCATCGAAACGATCTCCGACCTCCAGGAAATGCGGGCGGCGGTGATCGCGGTCAAGAAAGAAACGAAACTTCCGATAATCGCCAGCTTGACTTATGATGAAGGCGAGAAGACCGTCTACGGGACGACGCCGGAAGTCGCGGTCGTTGTGTTGGAAGCTTTAGGGGTTGATGTCATTGCTGCCAATTGCTCGACCGGGCCGGAAGGGATATTAAAGGTCGCCAAACGTTATTTAGCGGCCACCAAACTCCCAGTTATGGTGATGCCGAATGCTGGAATGCCGGAACTGATCGGCAATAAAGCGGTCTATAAGATGACACCGGAAAAGTTCGGCTCGTTTGCGAAGAAGTTTGCCGATATGGGAGCAAGCATTATTGGAGGGTGTTGTGGGACGGGGCCGGAACACATAAAGGTCATAAAATCCCAACTTCAAACGTCAAACTTCAAAACAACTATCAAATCACAAATCCTAAATTCCAAATTTGCTTCGCGGACGAAAGTTGTTGAGGTTATATCCGGGAAACCTTTACTTATCGGTGAGCGGATCAATCCGACGGGCAGGAAGTTGTTCCAGGAAGAGATCAGGGCGGGGAAGACGCAGAGCTTCAGGCTGGAGGCAGAGACGCAGACGAAAAGCAGAGCCGACCTGCTTGATGTCAATGTTTCGGTGCCGGATATCTCGGAGTCTGAAGTGATGGGGAAGGCGGTCAAAGTTATCCAGTCCGTTTCCGATAACCCTCTCTCCATTGACAGCCCGAACCGTTTTGCCATTGAGTCCGGCTTGAAGCAGTTTTGCGGGCGGGCCTTGCTTAATTCAGTGAACGGCAAACGAGAGAGCCTTGAAAGCCTCCTGCCGCTGGCCAGGAAATACGGAGCGGCGATCATCGCCCTGGCTTTGGATGAAAAAGGTTTGCCGCAGACGGCCGAAGAAAGGGTCAGGATCGCGGAAAGGATCAGCCAATCGGCAGTGGCTCAAGGGATCGCCAAAGAAGATATCTTTGTCGATTGCCTGGTGATGACCGTTGGGGTCGGCGTCCATGCTTGCCTGGAAACACTGAAGGCCATTCCGCTGGTTAAGGAGCGCCTGGGAGTTAAGACGATCCTGGGGATCAGCAATGTGTCGCACGGGATGCCGGAACGTTCAAAATTGAACGCGCTTTATTTCCAGCTGGCTTTAGCCTATGGACTGGATGCGGCGATCGTGGATGTTACTGACAAAGAAATGCAGAAGGCGATAAAAGGCCCATCAGGGTTTGTCAAGGCTAAGAAGGCTGAAGAGAGAGAAAGGCTATTAAAGGCATTTAAAGCAGAAGTAGATAAGGCGAGGAGGAGCGGAAAGCCGGCGGAGAAGCGGGTGAAGGAGATCGGGGGATCAGGTTATCAGCGGGCGAGGTTATCGGGATATCAGGATATCAGGAAAGCAGTTATTGAAGGGGACAAAGAACTAGTTGAAGAGTTGGTTGGACAAGCGTTCAAAAAGAAAATGGACCCGCAGAAGATCATCGACCAGGGATTGATCCCGGGGATGGAGACGGTCGGTAAAAAGTTCTCTAGGAAGGAATATTTTTTGCCGCAAGTGATCGAGGCGGCAGAAGCGATGAGGAAAGGCTTTGAGCTTTGCCAGGCGAAGATCCCCAAGGGGAAGACTAAGGTCGCTGGCAAAGTCGTCCTGGCGACGGTAAAGGGCGACATCCATGATATCGGCAAGAACATCGTCAAAATGATGCTGGAGAACCACGGGTTTATCGTGATCGATTTGGGCAAAGATGTCCCGCCAGAAACGATCGTTGAAGCGGCCAGGAAGGAAGAACCGAACGTCATCGCGCTTTCCGCTCTGCTGACCACGACGATGGTGGAGATGGGCGTAGTTAAGGAAGAACTGAAAAAAGCCAAACTGAATATTCCTCTCCTGGTAGGCGGGGCGGTCGTGACTAAAGGTTATGCGGATCGGATCGGTGCTGTTTACAGTATGGATGCGGTGGGGGCGGTTGCGCTGGCGAAGAAAATAATGAAAGCCGTCAGAAAATAAGTTATAATTACCTTATGTACAGACCTCAAATTAAAGTTTTAGATTGCACCATCCGCGACGGCGGGCTGATTAATAACCACTGCTTTGAGGATAGCTTTGTTAAAAGTGTTTATCTAGCCTGTTCACTGGCCGGCGTGGATTACTGCGAGTTGGGCTACCGCTTGAGCAAAAAACAGTTTTCCCAGGATAAGTTCGGCCGCAGCAAATTCTGTGATGAGGATTTCTTAAAAGAGATGACCACCGGGGTCAAGAACGGTGCCAAACTGGCAACCATGGTGGATATCGGCCGGGTAGAGCTTGAGGATATAAAACCCAAGAAAGAAAGCATGATCGAGCTGATCCGGGTAGCCTGCTATGTAAAAGATATCGACAAGGCGATCGAATATGTAAAGCACCTCTCGGCGAAAGGGTACGACATGACCGTCAATGTCATGGCGATATCGACCGCGCTTCAGCCCGACCTTGAGGAAGGGCTTGCGCAACTCTCCGAATGCCCGTTAAAAGCAGTGTATATTGTTGATAGTTTCGGCGGGCTGTTCTCTGAACAGGTACATTTTCTGGTCAACCTCTATAAAAAATACCTTAGTCCCAAAGGCATCGAGGTCGGGATCCACTGCCATAATAACCAACAGCTCGCATTCGCCAATACGATCGAAGCGATCCGCAAGGGGGCCAATTACCTGGATGCAACGATCTATGGTATCGGCCGCGGGCCAGGCAACTGCACGCTGGAGCTGCTGCTGGCTTTCCTCAAGAACCCCAAATTTAAACTTGATCCGGTCCTGGAGATAATCGAAAAGGAATTCCTCCCCTTGAGGGAAAAGATGGAATGGGGCTACATTATTCCTTATATGATCACCGGGATCCTAAACCAGCATCCCCGGTCAGCCATTGCGCTCCGGGCAAGCAAAGATAAGGATAAATTTGCCGAGTTCTACCGCACTCTGCTTAACGATATCGAACTAGCTTAATTATTTGGAGACGTAAGGATTATCTTTGACGAAGAACCGCCAGGGTATCTTTGCCCAGTGAGGGCCGGCATAATCGATACCGATACGCGGGCCCTTTTTGATCTTCACTTTTTCGGGATTATCTTCCAGCCAGAGGCTTTTTGACTCGGTTAAGTCCTCTCCGTAAAATGATTTGTTTAATTTAAAGACTTTACAAAATTTTCCCGGGCCGCTGGCTTCGCGGTCACGTAAGCCCTGGACCGGTTCAACCGCTCTTACCAATAAGCACTCCGGGTGTCCTTCCGGACCGGTCGAAATATTGAACTGCCAGTGCAGCCCGTATACTAAATATATGTAAACGTGCCCGCCGACCAGATATTCGGCCCGGTTCCGTTCGGTCACTTTACCGCCAAAAGCGTGCGAGGCGCGGTCTTTTGCACTATAGTAGACCTCGACTTCCACGATTTTTCCGATGATCTTCCGGCCGCGATAGACCCTGATAATATATTTGCCCAGGATATCCCTGGCGACGGTCAGGGCGGGGCGGGTGTAAAAAGAACGGCTTAACTTTTTTGTCGGTTTCATGTTATACTCTAACATTATTATAACATTTAAAACAATTTATGCCGGAACTTAGACATAATATAGCCACTAAAGAATGGGTTATAATAGCTACTGAACGGGCTAAACGGCCGGAAGATTTTTCCGCCAAGCCTTATTCGCCCCCCAACGACAGCGCCGTGAATTGCCCCTTCTGCCCCGGCAGGGAAGTCAAGACACCAAAGGAACTGTTTGCCTTCCGTGAGCCAGGGACTGCGCCTGACAGCGGCGGGTGGAGGGTGAGGGTGATCCCCAATGCCTTTCCTGCGCTGGCGCCGACCGGGGACCTGAAACGGCAGGTGTCACCGGCCGGTTTTATGAAAATGAACGGCGTGGGGAGTCACGAGGTCATCATTG
>JAQTLJ010000085.1 GCA_028714935.1 Candidatus Margulisiibacteriota bacterium
GGTTGTCAGCCCCGGGGTTCATCTTGATCTACCCGTGCTAGAACGGGCGAAAAAGAATGGCACCCCGATCATTTCCGAGGTCGAACTGGCTTACCGCTTGTTGAAAAAGCCGATCATCGCAGTCACCGGCACAAACGGGAAAACGACTACAGCTACGCTGATCGGTGAAATGCTAAGAGCGGGCGGCAAGCGGGTAGCAGTAGCCGGCAATATCGGCGATCCTTTGGTGGCAGTCGACGATCCTGATCTGGACCTTATCGTCGCCGAGATTAGCAGTTATCAGCTGGAAACGACAATTGAGTTTAAGCCATGGATCAGCGTGATCTTGAATATCCAGCCCGATCACCTTGAGCGGCACGGCTCGATGGATGAATATATCAAACAGAAAGCGCGTATCTTTAGGAACCAAACAGGTGATGATTATCTGGTCTATAACCAGGATGATCCGGCGGTCGTGAAAATGGCAAAAATTGCCAAAGTCAAGCTGGTCGGTTTCACCAAAGCTAAGCCGGGAATCATCACCCTTCCGCCCGAAGAGATAAAAATACCAGGAAAGCATAACCTGGAAAATTCTTTGGCCGCAGCATCCGTTGCGTATCTTTGCGGAGTTTCTAAAGGAACAGTGGCAGAAGTGCTTAGGACATTCCCGGGGGTCGAACACCGGATCGTATATGCGGGAACGATCAATGGCGTTGAGTTCTATAATGATTCTAAAGGGACAAACCCTGATTCGACCCTGGTAGCGATCGATACTTTCCCCGGCAGAGGGATAGTTTTGATCTTAGGGGGGAGGGATAAAGGGACAGATCTGGCCCCTTTAGTTCAAAAGGTTAAACAGAAAGTAAAAGCGGTTGTCTTGGTCGGAGAAGCGGCTAAAAGATTTGAGTCGGCTTTGAAAGGCGGGGGATTTAAGTCTATTTATCACTCAGGCTTTTCGCTGCCGGACGCAGTCAAAAGATCGTTGGAACTGGCTGCCGGGAGCGACCTGGTCCTCTTTTCTCCCGCCTGCGCCAGTTTTGACATGTTCAAGAATTTTGAAGAGCGCGGCCGGGCTTTCAAGTCATTGGTAAGAGGTTTGCAGCCGAATGCGTAAACCCAGCATAGATTATCTGTTCCTTTTTGCCGTTATTGCCTTGACGGCCATTGGCTTGATCATGGTCTTTTCGGCCAGCCCGACGATGGCTTTAAAGCTCGGCGACAGCTACCTTTTCCTGAAAAAACAGATACTTTACATTTTACTGGGTTTTGCGGCGCTTTATTTCGGACTTCGTCTCGATCTGGGAAGTCTTAAAAAGTGGGCGGTATATATTTTTGCCGCTTCGGTCCTGCTTTTACTCCTGGTTTATATACCGGGCGTCGGCCGGAAGATCAGCGGCGCGGCGCGCTGGATCGATCTCTTGATCTTTACCTTCCAGCCGTCGGAATTGATCAAGTTCACGACGGTTCTTTTGTTGGCCAGTCTTCTGGCTAAAATGGGGGAAAAAATAAAAGATTTTCTGCAAGGACTGGTCCCTTTATTGATCGTGGTCGGGATCGTTGCTGCCCTGATCGTTGCCCAGCCGGACCTGGGGACAGCGCTGACTATTTTGGTGACCGCTTTTATCCTGTTGTTTGTGGCCGGAGCGAAAAACGTCCATCTGGCGTCGCTCGGGGGGATAGGGATTTTAGGGGTATTGGCAATTTCTCTTGCCAGCCCATATCGTCTGCGGCGCCTGCTGGCTTTTATCGATCCCTGGAAGGACCCCCAGGGTATCGGTTTTCAGGTGATCCAATCGCTTTTAGCGGTGGGGTCGGGCGGTATTTTTGGGGTTGGGCTGGGCGCCTCGCGCCAGAAATTCTTTTATCTGCCGCAGCAGTTCACTGATTTTATCTTTGCGATCCTCTGCGAAGAAACGGGCTTGATCGGAGCGGCTACGGTGGTCGTTCTTTTTATCATTTTTGCCGGGCGTGGGATAAGGATCGCTTTTTCCGCGGCTGATCATTTTAATTATTTGTTAGCGTCCGGCCTGGTTTCCTGGTTAACACTGCAGGCATTGATGAATATCATGGTCGTTTTAGGATTGATCCCGACGACCGGCATCCCGCTGCCGTTCATCAGTTACGGCGGCACGGCCACCATTGTGAACCTCTTCGCGGTCGGCATTGTCCTTAATATCTCTCTGCAGGCGAAAAAAACATGAAGATCGTCATCGTTGCCGGCGGCACCGGCGGGCATATTTACCCGGGGATAGCTATCGCGCAAGAGATCAGGCGGAGAGAGCCGAAAGCATCTATCCTTTTTCTGGGGAGTGAAGAGGGCTTAGAAAAAGACCTGGTCGCCAGGGAAGGGTATCAGATCAAGCTGATCAAAGCCAGGGCCTTGCTCCGCAAATTTTCATATAAAGCTTTGTCCGCTCCTTTTATTTCTACGGTCGGTTTTTTTCAATCCTTGAAGATACTGAAAGAATTCTCGCCTGGGGTTTTGATCTCGACCGGCGGCTACGCCAGCCTGCCGGTGGTTTTGGCGGCGAAACTGCTTGGCATTCCCATTTATATTCACGAGCAAAATGTGTTGCCGGGCGCAGTTAACCGTTTTTGCCGCCGTTTAGCCAGTAAAGTTTTTCTGACTTTTAAAGAATCGCTGCAATACATTCAAGGCGAGGTGGTTGGTAATCCGGTGCGCCGAGAGATAATTGAAGCCGATCGGGATCAAGCGCGTGATAAACTTAAGATCAAGGGGCGGATGATCCTGATCATCGGAGGAAGCCAGGGGTCCAGGAAGATGAACCAAGCGATCATTGGCGCTTTAGACCGGCTCCCGAAGGATGTGCAGATATTCCATATTATCGGGAACCGTGATTTTAATTGGGTCAGGCAACAATTAGACGGGAGAAAGATCGCAGGCTACAATCCAATTTCATATTTATACGACATGTCGGCTGTTATCGCGGCCGCCGACCTGGTCGTCAGCCGGGCCGGCGCGACTGCGATCGCAGAGTTTTTAGTCAGGGGGATCCCCATGATCCTGGTCCCTTTTCCTTATGCGGCGGAAGATCATCAGCGCTTGAATGCCAAGGTTATCGCCGATAACGGTGGGGCGGTGGTGGTTGAAGACAGTGAATTTAAGCCGGAAAAATTTAGTGAACTGATAGACGGGAAAGCTTTGGATTATGATAAAATGAAAGCCGCTGTTCGCCGGCTGGCAACCCAACAATTGTTGGGAAGGCCGGAGGCGGCGGAAAGGATCGTTAATTTTATCTATGGCTGATCTTGACATGCAGAGAGTGAAAAATATCCATATGGTCGGCGTTGGCGGCTGCGGCATGTCAGGCATTGCCAAGATCCTGTGTGAGATGAGTTTTAAGGTCAGCGGTTCGGATGTCCGGGAAGGGCCGAACACTATCAGGCTTAAAGACCTGGGAGTAAAGATCAATATCGGCCATGATGCGGCCAATGTCCGCGAAGCCGACCTGCTTATTTATTCTTCGGCGGTGACAGCGGAGAATGTTGAGCTGGTCGAAGCGGGAGGAAAGGGGATACCGATCATTAAAAGGGCGGAAATGCTGGCCTGGATCATGGACCAGAGCGAAAACAGGATCGCGATCGCCGGCACGCACGGCAAGACGACAACGACCGCCATGATATCCAAGGTGCTCGATGCCGGTAAGTTTAACCCAACCTACTTTATCGGCTGCGACATGGATTATATTGAAGGGAACGCGAAGCTGGGCAACGGGAAATACGCGGTGGCGGAAGCTGATGAGTCTGACAGTTCATTCTTATATCTTTCGCCGACCATTGAAGTGATCACCAATATCGAAGATGACCACATGGAGCGTTTCGGTTCGATGGCGACACTGATCGAAACCTTCGAAGAATTCGCCCGGCGGCTTGCTGATAATGGTTTTATTTTGGTTGACGCTACCAATCCCAATAATCAGGAGCTGATGAAAAAGGTCGGCGCCCGGTTCATCACTTACGGCTTGAGCGGCAAAGCCCAATATACCGCGGATCATTTGCGTTTTGATCAATTCACTTCTCGTTTCACTCTACTGCGCTCAGGCGAAAAAATCGGCGAGGTTGAACTTGCTGTTCCCGGCTGGCAGAATGTCTTGAACAGCCTGCCGGTTTTTGCGATCAGTTTTGAACTTGGTTTGGATTTTAACACGATCGCCGGCGCATTAAGGACGTTTGTCGGCGCCCGCCGCCGCTTCCAGACAGTTGGGGAAGAAAGGAACATACTGATTATCGATGATTATGCCCACCATCCGACCGAGGTCAAAGCGACACTGTCGGCCGCCAGGTCGGGTTGGCCGGGCAGAAGGATAATTTGCGTTTTCCAGCCGCACCGATATTCCCGCACTCTGCTTTTGAAAGATCAGTTCGGCCTGGCTTTCCCGGACGCCGATATAGTATATATCACCGATATTTATGCCGCTTCAGAAAAGCCGATCCCGGGGATCTCGGGGAAATCGATCGCCGACCGTATCAACCCAACAATTGTTGGGAAGGGAAAAGAAGTTATTTATGAACCGAGAAAAGAGAAGATAGTTGATTGTTTGATGGATGCGGCCAAGGAAGGCGATCTTATCTTAACTATGGGGGCCGGCGATATTTATACTGTCGGCAAAGAATTGTTATCGAGGTTGAAAATAGGCAAATGAGATTATTGCGCAATGAGCCTTTAAAAAAGCATACTTCTTTCAGGATCGGCGGTCCGGCCGACTATTTTTGTATTCCCAGGAACATGGCAGAGTTAAAGGACGCCCTGGTTTTTGCGCGGGAACGGGGGCTTGGTACGGTGATCATTGGGGCGGGCACGAATCTGCTGGTGCTTGACCAGGGATTCCGGGGCGTGGTCGTGAAACTGGCGGGGGGATTGAACTGGATCAGGGTAAATGGGGGAAGGATTGAAGTTGGGGCGGGAGTCCACATCGCGAAATTACTGCAGGTCTTGGGCAATAAAAAATTAGGCGGCCTGGAATTCCTGGCCGGCATTCCCGGTACGGTCGGTGGGGCAATCGTGATGAACGCCGGGGCCTGGGGGAAAGAAATAGCTGACTATGTTGAACAAGTCCTGGTCATTGATCGGGCCGGCCGGCAAAAGATATTGAAACGCAGGGTGCTCGGTTTTGGTTACCGCCGCAGCCGGCTGCAGGGGAGCCGGTGGATCCTTGCCCAGGTGGTTTTAAAATTAAGGAAAAAAAAGCGGGGGCTTATCCGCAGGAAGGTCAGGGAGAATCTAATAAAAAGAAAAGCGGCCCAGCCGCTGGGAATACCCAATTGCGGCAGCGTATTCAAAAACCCGAAAGGTGACTTTGCCGGGCGGTTGATCCAGGAGGCGGGCTGCAAAGGGATGAGGATCGGCGACGCCCAGGTTTCGGCCAAGCACGCTAATTTTATCGTTAATCTTGGCGATGCCAGGGCGAGAGACGTCATAAAATTAATGACCAGTGTCCAAAAAAAAGTCAAAGACCGGTTTAAAATCAGGCTTGAGCCGGAGATAAAAATTATGGTAAAATCACCATCATGAACATCAAGCAGCTTGAAGAGACCGCGCGGAAATTGCGTCAGCATATTATCCAGATGACCTGCGCGGCCGCCTCCGGACATCCCGGCGGTTCCCTGTCCGCGGCGGATGTTGTGACTGTCCTGTATTTTTATAAACTGCGCCACAACCCGAAAGATCCCGGCTGGGTTGACCGTGACCGGTTTGTCATGAGCAAAGGGCATGCCGCGCCAGTCCTGTACGCCGCGCTGGCTGAAGCCGGTTATTTTCCCGTGGAATATCTCAATACGCTGCGCCAGGTCGGCAGTTCCCTTCAGGGCCATGTGGATA
>JAQTLJ010000086.1 GCA_028714935.1 Candidatus Margulisiibacteriota bacterium
TGGTAGCCGGTTCAATCGGCACGACTGATAAGTCTAAAGTCACAGAAGCACAGGGAGAATATTATCGGATCCACGCTGAAAAACTCAAGGATATTCCCCTTTATCCTCACGTTAAAGAAACGATCGAACACTTCAAAAACAAAAAACTAGCGATCATCTCCAATAAAAGGGATGAGTTCATTAGGAAAATCCTTAAACAACACGGCCTGGGGCACAGATTTGCCGATATTCTCGGCGGCGATACGGCCAACTGCCTCAAGCCCGACCCTTGCGCCGTCAAGCTGATCATGCAAAAACATGATATTCCGCCGGACCGGACTTTAATTGTCGGCGACATGACGGTTGACGTGGAAACCGGGAAAAATGCCGGCGTTCGCACCTGCGCCGTGACCTACGGGTTTGACAACCGGGCAAAGCTCGAACAAGCCCGCCCCGATCTCCTGATCGACGACTTTCAGGAGCTGACCAACCTGATCCAATGATCAAGATCAGACCGGCAAGACAACAAGACCGGACCGCTATCAAACGGCTCTTAATCGATCTCGACCTTTATTATTCTGCGCTCATTATGGAAGATTTTTGGGTGGCTGAGAAAGACGGGAAGATCGTCGGTGCCGTCCAGTTCAAGGAATATGATAAGTTTTTCTTTCTGGGCTCACTGGCCGTCCTGCCCGGCGCAAGAGACCGGGGCATCGCCTCAAGCCTAGTCAAGAAGCTTATCGCCAAGGTCAATAAGCCGGTTTATTTATACACGATCATCCCTGACTTCTTTAAACGATTCGGTTTCAAGGAAACCGCTGCAACAGCTGAACTTCCTTCAAAAGATCAGTATGAATGCGAA
Source organism: Candidatus Margulisiibacteriota bacterium (assembly GCA_028714935.1). Lineage (GTDB taxonomy): Bacteria > Margulisbacteria > WOR-1 > O2-12-FULL-45-9 > O2-12-FULL-45-9 > JAQTLJ01. The sequence continues at coordinate 842 of JAQTLJ010000086.1, forward strand.
GCTTGTCACTCGGAAAAATGTGTTTGTATGGTCCGCTAACGGCTTGAGGATTTGGTCAGGCCCAAAAGTTTTTCGATCAGTTGAGAAGAAAGCTGGGAAGGCAGCAGGCGCCATTCCCAATTTCCACCGGGCACGCCGGGCACATTCATTCGCGCCTCGGCTCCTAAGCCTAAAATATCCTGCATTGGGAAGACCGCCATCTTGGCAATTGACTTCATCGCCAAAGTAACTAATTCCCAATGGATATTATCAACCGCCGCGCCGTGCCCCAGGCAGTGGGATATCCTCTCCCGATCCCGCCCGTTAGTCTCGTTCTCAAACCAGCCCTTGGTCGTATTATTATCATGGGTGCCGGTATAGACCACGCAATTCTCGATATAATTCTGCGGCAGATAAGGGTGATCGGGCTTGTCCTCATAAAAAGCGAACTGCAGCACCCTCATCCCCGGAAAATCGAATTGTTTCATGACATCTTTGACGTCCTTGGTGATCAAGCCCAGGTCTTCGGCAATGAGCGGCAGGTTGGGGATATGTTTTTTCAGCGTCGCGAAAAATTCTTCAGCCGGCGCTTTTTCCCAGTGGCCGCGGACCGCGGTTTTCTCAGCAACCGGCACTTCCCAGTAAGCGACAAAACCGCGAAAATGATCCAAGCGCAGAATATCGACAAATTTTAAATTATGCTCGATCCGCTTCTGCCACCAGTCATAACCGGTTTTCTGCAACGCCTCCCACCGGTAAACCGGATTCCCCCACAACTGCCCGGTCTGGCTGAAATAATCGGGCGGAACCCCGGCTACGAACGCCGGCCTTTTATCCTGGCCAAGCTTAAATAATTCCGGATTGACCCAAACCGACACGCTGTCATAATTGACGTAGATCGGGATATCGCCGACCAGCTGGACGCCTTTATCATTACAATATTTTTTCAGCGCGAACCACTGCTTAAAAAATAAATATTGCAGGAATTTTTCTTTTTCCACTTCAGCAGCGAACTCTTTTCTCATGTCCTTCAACGCCCCGGCATCCCTGTCCCGCAATTTATGGTCCCAATCACTCCAAGCTTTCCCGCCAAAATGCTTCTTGATGACCACAAAAAGGGCGTAATTATCCAGCCATTCTACATTGTTTGCACAGTAGTTTTCATAATCATTGCGGAATTTGCCGTTTTGCCTGAATTTTAAATAGGCCGATTCCAATATTTTGTTTTTGTAAGGGATGACCCAGGAGTAGTCACAGCGTCCCTCCGGGAAATCGGGCGAGTTTTCCAGTTCCCTTTGGCCCAACAGGCCGTCCTCGATCAACAGCTCCGGGCTGATCAACAGGGTATTCCCCGCATAGGCGGAAATATTGCTGTAAGGCGAGTTGCCGCTCGCTTGATCGGTCGGGTTAAGCGGCAGGACCTGCCAGAAAGACTGCCCGGTTTGGGCCAGGAAATCGGCAAACTGGTACGCGCCTGAACCCAGGTCGCCGATGCCGTACTGCGACGGTAGTGAAGTGATATGGAGAAGTATCCCACTGCCTCTTTTAGTGATCATATTAGGACGCATTTATTCTACCATAGACAATAAAATCATGACACTGTAAAATTGCCCTATGTTCCCAGAATTCCCGGTCTTCAAGCCGCTGAAGCTTGCCGACCTGCCCGCCATCAGCCAGCAGTTAAAAAAATACCAACCGTCGGTCTGCGAATTAGCTCCCGCCAATCTCTATCTCTGGCAGGATTTTGACAACACTCAACTGACCGTTATCAACCAGAATCTTTGTCTGCTGCAATCCGCCCCGATCGAACCCCCGTTCTTTCTAGAGCCGATCGGGAACAATAAGCTCCCGGAAACGGCGGAGATCTGCCTGAAACATGCCTCTAAAATATCGAGAGCCAGTGAGAAGTTCATCGAATCCCTCCCCGCCGGCAAATACCGGGCTAAATGCCTGCGCGGCCAGTTCGATTATCTATACACGACCAAAGGGTTGGCCGAACTCAAAGGCCGCAAATTCGACGGCAAACGGAACCACATTAAGAAATTCCAGCACCGTTTCGCCAATTCCCAATTCCTGCCTTTAACTCCTGACTGGCAAGACCGCGCCATCAGCCTTTTTGATAAATGGTTTGCGATCCGCAAAGATTCCCGCTTTTTCCCAAAACTTGCCTACACCGCCCAAAAAAAAGCGCTGGAAAAAGCTTTTTCCCTCTTTAACGAACTGGCTTTGATCGGCGGCCTGCTTTTAGCCGACGAAACCCTCAAGGGTTTCACTATCGCCAGCCGGTTAAATAACGAAACCGCTGCCGTCCATTTCGCTTATGCCGATCCTCATGCGCCGGGCAGCGCGCAGACGCTTTTATGGGAAGCCTGCCAGAAAACATTTTCCGCTTTCCCCAATATCAACCTGGAACAGGACCTGGGCATTCCTGGTTTAAGAACGTCTAAACTTTCCTATCATCCTGTGCATCTGGAGAAAAAGTTTGAACTAACCCTTGGCTAATTCGGCCGCCAGGCTCCAGTAAGGGTCGACTTTCGGGTGCTCAAGACCGCGTTCTTTACCGCCGCTGATTACCTTCAGCCCCTGTTTCTTGGACACAACTTCGCCGACGACGCGGCTTAATATTTTTTTCTCACTGAACGCGTCAACCAATTTGCCGGCCTCGTCCTTATCGACCATGACGATCAAAGTCCCTTCACTGATCGCGCAGAAAGGGTCAAAATTGAACAGTTCGGCCGTCCTTTTAATGACCGGCTGGACTGGAATTAATTCTTCCTCTACTCTCAAGCCGTAATCCCCGGCCCTGGCCATCTCATAAAGTCCGCCCCAGATGCCGCATTCCGTCGCATCATGCATCACATGCACCCCCGGAAAATCCCGGGCGATCGCGCAATCGTCCATGACCGACATCTGGAAAAAAATATCTTCGGCTTCTTTTTGGAAACCGTGGCCGCCGGCTGTAATGAATTTATCGGGGAAGGAAACCGCCAGAAGCCCGGTCGTCTCCACCGCCGGACCTTTGGTGATCACGATCTTATCGCCGATCTTGACCCGGTGCGGTCCGCGCAGGTCCTTTTTGCTGCCGACCGCGATGGCTGTCGCCCCGCCGACCATCGGGTAATTACAGCCGGTATAGCGGGCGGTATGCCCGGTGATCACGCTGATGCCGTACTTACTGGCTTCTTTATGAACCGTGTCCCACATTATCTCCAATTCAGGTTCGGTCATTTCCGGCGGCAGGTTCAGGTCGATCGTCAGGTATTTTGGGACCAGGCCGGAAACTGCCACGTCGCATAATATGATGTGGAAGCCAAACCAGGCGGCGCGGGCAAAACCATAAGCCGGAACGATAAAGAACGGGTCGGTCGACATGGCCAGATATTGGCCGCCGACTTTCAGCACGCCGTAATCAACGCCGTGCCGCGGGCCAATAACGATATTTTTATCAGCCACTCCAAGTCGGGGATAAATTACGCGGTCAAAAAAATCAGGATGGATCTTACCGAGGTCTGGAAGCTTTTCTGTGTTCATTTTTTCTCCTTCCGCAGGCATTACCCTGGTCAAGTTCTTTGGGTCCCCCAGTTTCTCCTGAGGTTCTCAGCCCCGAGCGAGTCCGCCGAAGGCGGATGAGTCGAGGGGCTCCCCTGCAAATCCCCGCTATCTTATCATAAGCGAATCCTCTTGCCAACCTGAAATTTATGAGTTAAACTTACGACGAAAGACCATGCCAAGCATAGATACTTTTAACGAGAAACTGAGCACGATGCTTGATGCCAACCTCACCGCAAAAGAACTGGCGGAACGGATCGTCATTGCCGCTTTGGAAAGCGAGTTTGGGAGGAGCTTTACATTGACGGCCGGCTTTGCTAAAATGGTCAATACGCTTGCTGATTCGATCGTGACAAATCCGGACATGAGAAGGCAGGCGCTGGCGATCGCCAGTATTTACATAAGCAAAAACCGTGACAACGATCAGAAGAATATCACACAAAGAACTTAGAGGCGCGGTCGCGCCCGGCAAGGTCGCCGGGGCGCCCCCGACCGGTATTTCCCCGATCCTGCGGGCTTCCTGGAGGTTCGCGCAAAATATGGCCCAGCGTTTCAGCAAAGAGCTGCAAAAGGACCGGGTCGACCAATTCTTAAAAGCCGTGGCCAGAAAATTCTCATGATCAGCCGCAGAGATGTTGAAGACCGCATTGTCTCCATCCTCCGTGAAGAGTATTTAAAATACGCCGAGGAAACCCTGGAAAAATACGAAGCCCAGATTAAGGCGACTGTCCGCTGGTATGTCTCTTCCCTCCCCCGCCACATTGCCACCTCAGAAGCCGACGATCTGGAATCCGAAGCCAAGATCGCTTTTATGGACTGTCTCAAGACCTGGGATCCCCGCAAAGGCGAACTCTGGCCCTATGTTTCCGTCCGCCTGAAAGGGTCGATGCAGGATTACCTGCGCAAGCGCGGCAACGACCCGGTCGCCGGCCTTTATGAATATATCACTTCCGCCGCCAATGTTTACATGGCTTTCAACCGGAAAGAGATCGCTCACGAAGAAGTTGACAAGATCCTCCATGTCGATTCAGCGATGAAGGATTTTAGCGAAAAGGAACAGTCGGTCATCCAAGGTTATTACCAGCAGGACAAGACTTTTAAAGAGATCGGCAAAGAGATCGGCCTGTCCGAATCTCAAGTCAGCCGGATCTGCAAGGATGCCACGGTCAAACTGAAAAAGTCACTGCGCAGCGAATAGTAAATCAAGATGCGGGAGTAGCTCAGTTGGTAGAGCATCAGCTTCCCAAGCTGAGGGTCGCGAGTTCGAACCTCGTCTCCCGCTTTTACCCCGAGCTTGTCGAGGGGTTTTTAGTGGCGGCATGGCCGAGTGGTTAGGCAGCGGTCTGCAAAACCGTTTACTCCAGTTCGAACCTGGATGCCGCCTTATGTTATAATTTACCGGGAAGAACGCGCGCTTAGCTCAGCTGGTTAGAGTACTT
>JAQTLJ010000087.1 GCA_028714935.1 Candidatus Margulisiibacteriota bacterium
AAGCGATACGGAACGGCAAGCTCGTCGTTGTTGTCGATGATAAGGACCGTGAAAACGAAGGGGATCTGGTGATGGCGGCGGAGAAAGTGACCCCGGAGGCGGTCAATTTTATGATCACTTACGGCCGCGGTCTGGTCTGCGTGCCGATGACCGAAGAGCGTTTGAACGAGTTGGCGATCCCTCAGATGGTCGAATATAACGCCGAGTCGATGAAAACCGCTTTTACCGTTTCGGTGGATGCCGCCCCGAAGTTTGGGGTTACTACCGGGATCTCGTCCTCGGACCGGGCCCGGACGGTTGAGGTGCTTATCAATCCCAGATCAACCAAAGACGACCTGGTCAGGCCCGGACATGTTTTTCCTCTCCGCGTGGTTGAAGGCGGGGTGATCAAAAGGGCCGGGCATACAGAGGCGGCGGTCGATCTGGTCAGGCTGGCGGCGCTTTATCCGGCGGCGGTCATCTGCGAGATTATCAGCGCCAGCGGAAAAATGGCAAGAACGCCTGAGTTGCTTGAGTTTGCAGAGGCCCATCAATTAAAGATCATTTCAATTGCCGACCTGATCTCTTATCGGCTGAAGAAGGAAAAGCTGGTAAAAAGGATATCGTCCGCCAAGCTGCCGACGAAATACGGGGAATTTACCGCTTACGGTTATGAGGACCTGTTGACCGGCGACCATCATGTCGCTTTGATCAAGGGGAAGGTGGATGGCGAAAAAAATGTGCTGGTGCGGGTGCATTCGGAATGCCTGACCGGAGATGTTTTTGGCTCCCTGCGCTGCGACTGCGGTGACCAGCTGCATAAGGCGATGGAGAAGATCGACTTTTGCGGCCGCGGGGTGGTATTGTACATGCGGCAGGAGGGGAGAGGGATCGGCCTGAAAAATAAGCTTAAAGCGTACGAAGTCCAGGACCACGGCCTTGATACGGTGGAAGCCAACCGCGCGCTCGGTTTTCCGGCGGATCTTCGGGACTATGGCATCGGCGCCCAGATCTTGATGGACCTGGGGCTTTCGACCATCAGGCTGATAACCAATAATCCCAGAAAGATCGTCGGCCTGGAAGGTTACGGCTTGAAAGTTATTGAGCGCGTTCCTTTGGAAATAGAACCGAACAGTTACAACTCCAAATATCTTGAGGCCAAGCGGAGCAAGCTGGGCCATTTAATCAAGGAGGTCGATTCAAATGGTAAAAACGATCGAAGGGAACCTGGACGCCGGTAAGTTAAAGGTCGGCATTATTGTTTCACGTTTCAATGACCTGATTTCCAAGGGGCTGCTGGATGGAGCGGTGGATTGCCTAAAAAGGCACGGGACCAAAGAGGCAAATATTGAAGTTGTTTGGGTCCCCGGGGCCTTTGAGATCCCGCTGGTAGCGAAAAAAATCGCCAAAGGCTATGATGCGGTCATCTGCCTGGGGGCAATTATCCGCGGCGGCACGCCGCATTTTGATTACGTAGCCTCCGAAGCGGCTAAAGGGATCGCCAAGGTCTCGCTGGATTCCGGCGTCCCGATCATCTTCGGCATTTTAACGACCGATAATCTTGAGCAAGCGCTAGAGAGAGCAGGCGCCAAGCCCGGGAATAAAGGTTTTGCCGCAGCACTATCGGCTATCGAGCTGGCGAACCTTAGTAAGGAGCTGTAATATAGTGGCAAAAGTACGATTAGAGAACGTCAGTAAAAAATTCGGCGATGTTGTTGCGGTCCAGAATGTAAATTTAGAGATCAAGGATGAAGAGTTTGTGGTCATGGTCGGCCCGTCCGGCTGCGGCAAGACCACGACCCTCCGGATGATCGCTGGCCTGGAAGAGATCACGGAAGGGAAAATCTATATTGGCGATAAACTGATCAATGATGTCCCCCCGAAGGACCGCAATATCGCCATGGTCTTCCAGAACTACGCGCTTTATCCCCACATGAAAGTTTATGACAACATGGCTTTCGGCCTGAAACTGCGCGGCACGCCGAAGAAGGAGATCGAGGAGCGGGTCCGTGAGGCGGCCGAGATCCTGAGCATCAGCAATTTACTGGACAGGCTGCCAAAACAGCTTTCGGGCGGACAGCGCCAAAGGGTGGCTGTCGGCCGGGCGATCGTCAGGCGGCCCCAGGTCTTTTTAATGGATGAGCCGCTCTCCAATCTGGACGCCAAATTACGGGTCCAGATGAGGGCGGAATTGCAGCGGATCCATAAGACGTTAAAAGCTACCGTTGTCTACGTGACGCATGATCAGGTCGAAGCTATGACGCTGGGGCAGCGAGTGGCCGTTATTTTGAACGGCGAACTGCAGCAGGTCGAGTCGCCGCTGATGGTTTACGAAAAACCGATCAACCGCTTTGTCGCCGGCTTTCTCGGCTCGCCGCCGATGAATTTTATCAAGGGCAAGATCAATAAGAAGAAGGCGGAGATCTATAATTATGAATCCGCAGGCTTCAACTTTGACGTTCCGCCGGATATTGGCCATTTGTTGGAAAAATATGTCGGCAAGGAAGTGATTTTTGGCATTCGCCCCGAAGATATCTGGGATGTCCCGTCTTCCGGCTGGATCGATCAGAAACACCTGATCGAGACAAAGGTTGATTTCCGCGAGCTGATGGGCTCGGAAACTTATGTTTATGTCCATGTCGGCGGCAGCCCCCTGACCGGCCGGGTGGGGGCGATGGCGGATCCCAAGCCGGGCAGTAATTTTGGCCTGGTCTTTAATTTGAGGAAAATACACTTTTTCGATCCAGAAACACAACAAGCGATTATCTGATCAATGACCGATGACCGATTAATTTTTGAAAAATCTTCTGCCGGGAGAAAAGCGTTCTCGCTCCCCGATCTGGATATTCCTGAAGAAGACATTGATGAATTAGTTCCCAAAGACTTACTGCGCGCTGAGCTTAACCTGCCTGAGCTGGCCGAGATCGATGTCGTCCGGCACTTTACCAATCTTTCCCGAAAGAACTTTGGAGTTGACAGCGGCTTTTATCCCCTTGGCTCCTGCACGATGAAATATAACCCGAAAGTCAATGAAGAGGCGGCAAAATCGCCGGGTTTTACCGATATCCATCCGCTGCAGGACGAAGCTGAGATACAGGGAATACTGGAACTGCTCTATAACTTTGAACAATACATGTGTGCCATCTTCGGGTATGACGCCTTTACTTTGCAGCCGGCGGCGGGGGCGCATGGTGAATTGACCTCGCTGATGATGATCAAAGCTTATCATCGGGATAAGGGTAACGGGAAACGGGATAAGGTCATTATTCCTGATTCGTCGCATGGGACTAATCCAGCCTCAGTTTCGATGGTTGGTTATCATCCCATTGTTGTTAAGTCGAATGGGCGGGGGAATATTGATATCGATGCTTTAATAAAAGCGGTTGGCGATGATACTGCCGGTTTAATGCTGACCAATCCGAATACGCTCGGTCTGTTTGATGAACATATACTGGGAATTGCTGATATTGTCCATCAGGCAGGCGGTCTGCTTTACTATGACGGCGCCAACGCCAATGCGACGCTGGGCATTTGCCGGCCGGCCGACCTCGGTTTTGACGTCGCCCATTTCAACCTGCACAAGACATTTGCCACTCCGCACGGCTGCGGCGGCCCGGGGGCGGGCCCGGTGGGGGTTAACAAGAAACTCGAACCATTTTTGCCGGTCCCGCGGATAGTTAAGACAGTTTCGGGTTTCGAATTTAGTATTTCTGATTTCCCCAAGTCTATTGGCCGCGTCCACTCTTTCCACGGCAATATCAATGTGATCGTCAAAGCTTACGCTTATATCCGGTCGCTGGGGGCCAAGGGCTTGAAAGAGGTCGCGGAGAACGCGGTGCTGAACGCCAACTATCTGATGGAGCGGCTGAAGAAATATTACTATTTGCCGTATGACCGGCCCTGCCAGCACGAATTTGTCATCTCCGCTAAATGGCAAAAAGAGAAGTTCGGAGTGAAAGCTCTGGATATCGCCAAGCGGCTGCTCGATTACGGATTCCATCCGCCGACTATATATTTCCCTTTAATTGTTGAAGAAGCTTTAATGATCGAGCCGACTGAGACGGAGTCGAAGGAAACATTGGACGCTTTTTGCGACGCGATGATCAAGATCGCCCAGGAATGTGAGACCGATCCGGAAATTGTCAAATCCGCACCGCACAACACTCCTGTCGGCCGGCTGGATGAGACCAAGGCTGCTAGGGAACCGGACTTGAAGTGGCATTAAGTTAAAACCGGTTGGGGAAAATCTCTAATTGTAATTAATAGAGATTACCCGACAATATAACTAATGAAGCCCTCATTAATAAGCTAAGGTTCCTGCTGGCTGAATACGTGGCGGCCCAATACTGCTCAAGTTCTGCCAATTCCTGTCCGGTCACATATCTTCCTTTGAGGACCAGCGCGGCATCGATCAAAGCAGGCCTTGCCTGTTTTCTCAATTCGCGCCAGCCAGTCTCTCCAAGCTCAATGTCCAGCGCAGCGCTACTATTGGCCCTGAATCCAATTAAGGTCATATCGCCTTTTAATATGGATATGAATTGGGGTAATTCATCCAATCCGGAAGATCTCAAGTATTTTCCAACTAAGCCTAATCTTTCGGTATACGCTGAAAGCCAGGCGCGCCGGTCTGCTTTGCTAACTATTTTTTCGGCCGCGACGCCGCTCCCTTGGTTCATTGATCTGTATTTTATCAAAGTAATTGTCCGATCCCTTTCTCCTTCACGGTCTTGAAAATAGAACAGCGGTCCCGGAGAATCAAGTTTGACCAATGCGGCGATAGGAATAAAGCTTGCAGCAAAAAAACCGGCGCCCAGAAGACCGAAACCGATATCAAAGGCTCTTTGTGTTATGCGACTTGTTGAATAAAAAACGGGAAAATCTTCTGATACCGGCTTATGCGTCCTGACGAATTCTTCGGCGGCCCGAACGTGGGGTTGACCTGTTCTTTCAAGATAGGCTTTCAGCCTGGTCTGCGCCGGCCTGATATAATGCGTTTTTAATGTGTTAAGTATTTCGAATGCCATATAGATAATTATCGTTATCTGTTATATAAATTTCAGAATAATGGGTCTATCTGAGCGGCGCGGGAGCCCAACCTGCGCTACTGACTAGTAGCATCCACTATTTGTTTTAATTCCCAAACAGACCGGTTAAAATCCAGCAGGGCTTGGGCGCAGTCCGGGTCGTTGAAGTCTTTGGGGCCGTCATGATCGTTATCGATATTATCGGTACAGACGGTTATTGAAGACTTGAAGATATTGCCTGGACCTTTGATGGGAGCAAGGGGAAGCTTTTTTTTCGGCAGACCGGGTCCGCCGTTCATGACCAGGGCTTGTTTTTCGCCGGCCGAAAGGCCGGATAAATACTGACCGGCCTTATCGACCGTCAGCGGCTCGCCGACGAGACCCGGCTGTGGTTGTGCTGAGGGCGCTGAGCCCGTGGTTGCCGCAATATCAGGTTGCGGTGCCGCAGGGATTATTTTTACTTTCGTCTCTTTAGGCGGTTGGCTGGGCTGTGGGGCGGGGGCCGGGGAGGGGAGGTCTTCTGGCAGTGATTCGATCATCGCTTCGGGAGTATACACTAAAGTAATATGATGGACAGGGGAAACCGCTGCGGTCCTTGTTTTTTGCGCCTGATCCAGTAACAGGCTGAGGAACGGGACCGCCGCCAGATGCAGCAGGGCCGATAAGAGCAGAAAACGCGTCATTTGCCGGCAGTCGGCCTGGCATTG
>JAQTLJ010000088.1 GCA_028714935.1 Candidatus Margulisiibacteriota bacterium
CCCGGCCGTTCCCCTTGAAGTTCAAGGCGGCGTTGCCGATGTTTTCCAGCGCCAGGCCGAGCGTCAGGATGTCGCCAAAGTCATAATTAAAGCCGAGATCGGTGCGCAGGGTGCTGGCCTGGTAAAAACCTTTATAAACCGCTTCGGCCACAACTTCCCCGGCCGGGACAGTGATCGTGTTTTTCTTATAGCCGGCTTCCGTGCCGTAACGGTTCGGGTCCATTACCCAGCTCAAGGAGTCGCCTTCCTTGTTAGGATCAAAATCGGGCTGATAGATGTAGACGTCAGTCGTCCCGTCTTTGACGATCCCCCGGGCGGTGTTGTTAATATTGGCGGTTGCGCTGATCGGGGTAAAATTCAAGCCGTAAGAAAGATCTTTCCATTTGCCGGCGCCGCTGATCGTGTAGCCGGGCTTAAGTGACAGCTCATTTCTCATCTCGGAAATGACGGTCAGCGGGATGTTAGACTTTTGGGACAGGAAGCCGCTCCACAGAGTTTGAGAGGTCTTATAAGAATAGGTGGTGCCGCCTTCGCCGGTGTGGGTATAGGTTAGATAACCGCTGTTATCGATCGACAAGCCGGTCCCCATGAAATCAGAGCTGTTCAGGAAATTCGCCTCCGCCTTGGCCATCATCGGGAAATTGCCGGAAATATCAGCCGTAAAGCCGGTATCGCTTTGGGTCAGGAAGCCGAAAGTTAGCCAGTCGTTGAACTTGAAAGCCTGCTTGAATTTTAATCCGGTCGATTGCGTCTGATAGAACGCATAACCGGTGTGTTCGCGGGTGGCGACGGTGGAAACGGCCGGGTCGCCGGTAAAAAAGTAGCCGACGCGGAAATTCTTATTATCCGTAAAAGTCTCCTGCCCATCAGTAGTTTCGTAGTTTCTGGTGTATCCCGGGACGTTGATCTCATTGATCAAGCCCAGGCTGGTCTGGGCATGGTCGATCTTGGCTAGCGAAGCCGGGTTCCACATGACTGTGTCTATCCCCTTTGATAAACTGGTATAGTAGTTGCCCAGGCCCGGGATAGCGTCCTCCTGCGGCGGTGTTCTGAGGGTAAATTTGCCGAAGGGGAAGTCTGTCCCGGGAACGGTTTGCGACTGCGCTGAAGTTGCTGTCAGTAAGAGGAGAATGACTAAAACTAGCTTCGCGCGATCCATTAACCGCATTCTATTTTAATTAATTATTTTTGTCAAGGTTAATCCCGCGTGTTATAATCACGGTCTAATGCCCATCATCGGATTAACCGGTCCGGCCGCCGCCGGCAAAAGTGAGGTGGCCAGGCTGCTGAAGCGGCGCGGCGCTTTTGTCATCGAAGCCGACCAGGTCGCCCATACATTATATAATACCCAGTCCCCCGTCTGGCATGAGCTGGTCAGGGTGTTTGGCTCCAGGATATTGATGAGGGGCGGGAAAATCAACCGGAAGAGGCTGGGAGAGATCGTCTTTGCCGACAGGGGAAAACTAAAACAATTGAATGCGATCGCCCATCCCGCTCTCAAAGCGTCAATTGTGCAACAACTCGAAACTCGCGACCCGCGACTCGAGACAGTGGTTATCAATGCAGCCGTATTAAAAGAGATCGGTTTGTTGGACCAGGTTGATAAAGTCTGGGTGGTGATCGCCCCAAAGGAAATGCGGCTCAAACGGCTGGTCAAATCCGGGTTCTCAAAAGAGGAGGCACTGCGCCGGATCAATGCTCAGCCTTCTCAGGCCGAATACTTGAAAATCGCGGATGTGGTCATCAAGAACGAGGGGACGTTGAAGCAATTAAATGCAAAAGTTCAAGCTTGTCTCTGATTTTAAGCCGCGCGGTGATCAGCCAAAAGCTATTGACCAACTGGTAAAAGGATTGGATGCCGGGAACAAGCGCCAGACTCTCCTGGGGATCACCGGTTCCGGCAAAACCTTTACCATGGCCAACGTCATCCAGGCGGTACAGCGGCCGACATTAGTGATCTCTCCGAATAAAACATTAGCTGCTCAGCTCTGCCAGGAGTTTCGTACTTTCTTCCCGCACAACGCGGTTGAATATTTTGTCAGCTATTACGATTATTACCAGCCGGAAGCTTATATCCCGCAGACCGATACGTATATTGAAAAGGACTCTTCGATCAATGATGAGCTTGACCGCCTGCGGCATGAGGCGACGATGTCGCTCCTGACCAGGAAGGACGTGATCGTTGTCGCTTCTGTCTCGTGTATTTATAGTTTAGGCACTCCCAAGGATTACTTGAAGGCGGTCTTGACCTTAAGGGTGGGGGAAACGCACGACCGGGAAGAGATCGTTAAGCATTTGGTTTCGGTTAAATATGAAAGAAATGATTATGAATTGAAACGGGGCCGCTTTCGCGTGCGCGGCGACATGATCGAGATCCTCCCCGCGTATGAAAAAAACCTGCTCCGGATCGAATTGGACGGTGATAAGATCGCCAAGCTGACTGAGCTTGAGCCGATCGCCGGGAAAAAACTGGCGGAAAGAGAATACGCGGCGATCTTTCCGGGAACGCATTACCTGACCTTTGAAGACCGGCTTGATGCGGCGATCCAGTCGATCCAGAAAGAGCTGGCCTGGCAGCTGGAAGAGCTTCGTAAGGCTAACAAGCTGGTTGAAGCGCAACGTTTGGAGCAAAGGACGAAATATGATCTTGAGATGATCAGGGAGATGGGGTATTGCTCGGGCATCGAGAATTATTCCCGGCATTTTGACGGCCGCCAGCCGGGAGAGCCGCCGTCGACCCTGATCGATTATTTCCCCGAAGACTTCATCCTGTTCATTGATGAGTCCCATGTCACGGTTCCCCAACTGCACGCGATGTATAACGGCGACCGGGCCAGAAAAGACACTCTGGTTGATTTTGGTTTCCGGCTCCCTTCAGCGCGCGACAATCGCCCGTTCAAGTTCGAGGAGTTCGAACAGCGGATCAAGCAGACGGTTTTTGTCTCGGCCACGCCGGGCGCTTACGAGCGCCAGCAGTCCGACCAGATCGTTGAGCAGATCATCCGGCCGACCGGGCTGATCGATCCGGCGGTAGAAATGCGGCCGGCGGAAGGGCAGGTTGCAGACCTGCTCAAGGAAATCAAGGGAAGAGTTGAACGCAAAGAAAGGGTTTTAGTAACTACCCTGACCAAGCGAATGGCGGAAGACCTGGCAGAGTATCTGAATGAGGCGGGAATTAAAGTTCGGTATCTGCATTCCGATGTTGAAACGCTTGACCGGATCGAGATCCTGCGCGGCTTGCGGCTGGGGGAATTTGATGTGCTGGTCGGCATCAATCTATTGCGGGAAGGCCTGGATCTGCCGGAAGTTTCGCTGGTCGCGATCCTCGATGCTGACAAAGAAGGTTTTCTCAGGGCCGAGACTTCGCTCATCCAGACGATCGGCCGCGCTTCAAGGAATATCAACGGCACGGTCCTCTTATACGCGGAAAAGATGACCGATTCGATGAAACGGGCGATGGCGGAGACGAACCGGCGGCGGAAACTTCAGATCGAATTCAACGAAAAGAACGGCATTACGCCGCAGACGATCGTCAAAGCGATCCACGATATCAGCGACCGCATTAGAGAAAGCAAGATCGCCGAGATCAAACGACTGAAAGAATTCGTGCCGCAGAACGAGGTGCCGGAGCTTATCCGGGCGCTGGAAGAAGAGATGCAGATGGCGGCGACCGAGCTCAATTTCGAGCAGGCGGCGGCGATCAGGGACCGGATCAAAGAGCTGAAGAAAGCGTTTGGGATCTGAGAGCATGATAAATATTTATTAATAGATCTCTGGCGCTTTCTGAGGGAGCTGACAATTTTCCGCTTTCGGTCACTCTTATAAAACTTCCCGCAATTTCCGGCCTGGCGAACAGCGGAATCTCGGTCAGCACTGAATCGCGGCCAACCGTCCTGGTGGTCCGTGAATCCGGCCGCTGCTGCATCACCCCATAGCGATGGTGGATATAATCAGCCAGGGCGCCTGCTTCTTTTAATCCGGAATAGGCAATGATCCCCAGTATTTCCATGACCATTTCCCAATCATTACTGCTGCCGGATAAATGGGTGGGGATGTTTGCCAGCTGGGCGGCCAAAGGTGTGACGTGTACAGGCAGGAGTTGCAACGGGACATCCGCCGGCTGCAATTCGGTTGCCCGGCCTTCGAGCCGGGAAACAGTGGCCGCCGCCTCAAGTGGTACGAAAACGATCTGGCCGTAATCATTGGGTATTTCGATGACCACCCAAACATGGCTGTCTTTATCGGTTAATTCCTTTCCTTGGGCCCAATAGCCGGACGCCATGCGGGCGGGAATGCCGGCCTGGCGCAGGTATTCGCAGAGGACGTTGGCCAGTTGAACGCAGACCCCCTTGCCCAAATATTTGTCATCGCCAAGTTTATGGGCCAGCTCGAACAGTTCATTGGCGCCTTTATATTTTCCTTTCCTTGAGATAAAGCGCTGGTATTCATGGGTCCGATTCGTGTCGTCAAGATACTGGTACCGCTCGTGGACAAAGCTGACGATCTTCCGGATCGCGCTACGCAGGTTAAGCTGGCGCGCTTCGCCCAGCATTTGCCGGGCTTCCGCGGGCAGATGTTCGAATTTCATGGTCGGGCGGGTCAGATCTTCGTAGTGCTGCGGCCCCAGATGAGATCTGATGCCTGCTTGATAATCGGTCATGCCGGGGATGCCGAGATAAGGCTCGATCATTCTGAGCGAATAACTGACCTCCACCGGAGAATCACCCGCGATTATTTTGTCCGCCGAAAAAGTGATGCGCGGTATGATCCCATCCATATAGATCAAACGGGGTGAGTCAACCTGCCTGGAAAGCGAGACCCTGCTTATCTCACTGTACAAATTGCGGGGAAGCCGCACGATGTCTTCTGCAATAGGGTCGATCTCTGAAGTGACATGCACGGTTTTTCCAAATGAGCTTCCCCCGATCCTTGCGCTCTCGAGCGGCAGCTCACAGCGCCAGGAGCAGGTCTTGGGGTCAAAAGTGTCCCCCAAATTGGTCAAGAGATAAGCGTGCGATCCATCAAGTTTATCGCTCAAACGCGCAATGACATTTCTCTTTCCTTTGGGATTTCCCGCTTCCGGCCCGATCCGGTCCGGATCGGAGAGGGCGGCTTTTCGTTTGGTCCACCGGTCACGCAGAGAGAAATTGAAATTGCCGGCCAAACGGGGATCTTGAGCATGTTGGAAAACCTTTACCAGGTAGTCACAGAACCAGAAGGGAGCTTTTTCGACCGTTATTAAAGGATCGGACATGACCGCTAAATGTTCCGGGAGATCATGGATCACCGGTTTTACAAAAACCCTGGAATGGATCGGATTAAAGAGAAATAACTCTTCGCCAAAATTGCTCAGTCTGTTCAAGCTGACTTCATCCGGTGATTTTGCGTAATCCTCGAGTTCCTGGATCACGCTCATGACCGTAATGGCATACTTTTTCAAGGCTGGATCCCCATGATCGATATATTTTCGCATGGTGGCTTTAACTATCGGCCGGGAAGTATGATAAAGAAACCGGAAAGAAGCTTGCCCGCTGGGCTGATAGATATCGACCAGGGCCTGGCGCAAATTTTTTACAAAATCAAATCCCATCAGCAGGTCCAGATTGCTAAAGCCGTGCTCGTCCCTTCCGGGGAGCCGAA
>JAQTLJ010000089.1 GCA_028714935.1 Candidatus Margulisiibacteriota bacterium
TTTTTCTCTGGCTGGCCATGCTCTCCTGGTTCAAGCTCAGCCTGATCTTCCCGCTGACCGCTTTCGTCTATGTCTTCGTCGCGCTTCTGTCCTATTTCCTGCTCTACGAAAAACTGATGCCGGTCAACTACTTCGGTGTTGTCCTGATCGCGCTGGGGATCTTTTTCCTTTTATATAAGCAGGTGTAAAACCATGAAAAAACTGATCCTGATCCCGGTCCTGTTCCTCATCAGCTTTATTCTGACCTCATGCGTCGAGCCCAAAGCGCCGACGGCCGAATATCTCAACTACGAGATCAGCCGCGTCACGCTGGAAGGGATCGAGGTCAACTTTAATTTTGATGTCAGCAATCCCAACCCTCTGCCGGTCGATGTTTCCAAATACGCTTACAAAGTCTACATTAACAACAACGAGTTCCTGTCGGAAAACCGGCCCGGTTTCAACCTGCCGGCAAATAATAAGAAAAGGATCGTGATCCCGGTCAGCATCCGCTATGACAGGCTCTTTGGCAGCGCCGCGGCTGTTCTGCAACAGATGGCTCAAGGCACCGACAAGATCGACTACCGGATCGAAGGTTCGGTCAGCGCCGGGGCGATGGGCGTTACTGTTGGCACACCGATCAAAGCTTCGGGCACGATCCCGCTGCCAAAGAACATAAAGATAACCCAATAATATGCATTGGCAAGGCGTCATAGAAGAATACCGCGAATATCTGCCGGTGACCGACCGGACACCGGTCGTCACCTTTTACGAAGGCAATACCCCGCTCCTCCCAGCCAGATATCTTTCGCAATTAACCAATTGTAAAGTTTATTTAAAATATGAAGGGGCCAATCCGACCGGTTCATTCAAAGACCGCGGCATGACCATGGCGATCAGTAAAGCCAAAGAAAGGAACTGCAAAGCGGTCATTTGCGCCTCGACCGGCAACACTTCCGCCTCCGCTTCGGCTTATGCCGCCCGGGCCGGGATGGATTGTATTGTTATTATCCCCAAAGGAAAGATCGCGCTCGGGAAACTTTCTCAGGCGATCATGCACGGGGCCAAAGTCTTTGAAGTGGACGGAAATTTTGACCAGGCGCTGAAGCTGGTCCGGGAATTCGGAGAAAAATATCAGGTGGAGATCGTCAATTCGATCAATCCGTTCCGGATCGAAGGGCAAAAGACCGGCGCTTTTGAGGTTTGCAACCAGTTGAATGCCGTCCCCGACTTCCACGCCATTCCCGTCGGCAACGCCGGCAATATCACCGCTTACTGGAAAGGTTATAAAGAATATTACGGCGCCAAGAAGATCACTACCCTGCCGAAGATGATCGGTTTCCAGGCCGAAGGCGCGGCGCCGATCGTCCGCGGCCATCCGATCGAGAATCCGGAGACCCTGGCGACGGCGATCCGGATCGGCAATCCGGCCAGCTGGAAAGGCGCGGTGGCTGCCGCCGAAGAATCGGGCGGTTCGATCTCGATCGTGACCGATGAAGAGATCGTCAAGGCTTATCAGCTGGTCGCGCAGAAAGAAGGGCTCTTCTGCGAACCGGCCTCGGCCGCTTCGGTCGCCGGAACATTGAAGCTGGTCAAGGAGGGAAAGATCCCTGACGGTTCAACTATTGTCTGTATTTTGACCGGCCACGGCCTCAAAGACCCGGACAACGCCATCATGTTCGGCGCCAAGCCGACATTCATCCCCTGCAAGCTCGAAGCGGTCGTCAAGCAACTTGGGTATTAACGCTCAAGTTTCCATCATCAAATGCGACAGTTATGACCTGATCGATATCGCACGTCTTTTGGCGCCCCTTGGCGGGATGAGCCGTTTCGTCCGGCCCGGTCAAAAAGTGCTGATCAAACCCAATGCCCTCCTGGGCGAGACCCCCGAGCATGCGGTCACCACCCATCCAGCGCTCATCTCCGCGGTCGTAAAAGAAGTTATTAAAGCCGGCGGGATCGCTTTAGTTGGCGATAGTCCCGGCAACGCTTACGCCAATGTCGCCGCAACGATGGAGAAAACCGGCATCAAAAAGGCGGTCGAAACAGCCGGCGGACAACTTATTTATTTCCAACAGGCAGGCGTTGTCGGCAAAGGCAAGATACATATTGCCAGAGCAGTTATCGACGCCGATGTCATCATCAACCTGCCCAAACTCAAGACGCACAACCTGACAACGTTCACCGGAGCGATCAAGAACATGTTCGGGGTGGTCCCCGGTTTTAATAAAGCCCTCTACCACCGCCGGTTCCCCAATCCTAAGGATTTCGCAGCAGCCCTGGTCGACATCTTTGCCGCCGCTAAACCGACGCTTAATATCATGGACGCGATCGTCGGCATGGAAGGGCTGGGGCCTTCGGCCGGACAACCGCGCAAGCTTGGCGTGGTCATCGCCTCCACCGATGGAGTAGCGATCGACGCGGTCAGCTCCTACCTTATCGGATACGATCCGGGAGAGATCGACACGACCGTTGCCGCTTTTAAGCGGGGCCTTGGCGAAATGCGCCTCGCCAACATTGAGATCTCGGGAGCGAGCCTCGCCGAAATAAGGCAACCCGATTGGAAACGAGCTTTAAATCTCTATTCTTTGGTCAAGCGCTGGCTGCCCGGATCTGTCTTTAACCTGATCAGACCGGTACTTAACCAACTCAAGGTCTGGCCGGTCATTGATCAGGAAAAATGCACCCGCTGCCTTGTCTGTGTTAATAACTGCCCGACCAGGACAATTGAGCAGGACAATAAAACTAAGATCGTGAAGATCAACCTCAAAGACTGCATCAGCTGTTTCTGCTGCCATGAGCTTTGTGAAGCAAAAGCGATCCGGCTGGAGCGGTCATGGCTTGTCAGGCTGCTGAAGATAGGTTAGAATTGTTCCACTATGGATGTTTGTCAAAGCTGCTCCATGCCGCTGCGCAGCGCCAACGATCTCGGCGCCAATGCCGACGGCAGCAAGAGCAAGGATTATTGCCATTTCTGCTTCCAGGCCGGCAAATTTACCGATGAAGGCATTACCATGGAGCAGAAGATCGTAAAAATGATCGCCCAGGCCCGCGAAATGAACATCCCGGAAAAAAATGCCCGGGAAATGGCGGAACAGATCCTGCCGACACTAAAACGTTGGCGGCGCTCAAATGGAAAATAGATTAAACAGGATTAACCGGCTAAGGATCCAGCCGATCGCGGCCTTTTTGTTTTTCTGTTTGCTGTTGACCGCCGGCTGCGCGCCGGTCAGCAAAGAAGTCGATTTCAGCCAGCCGCTTAAAGTTCTGCATAATGTGGACCTGGATTATAGTTTCATCAATAATATTGACCAGATCACCCCTCCCTACCCGGCCGGGAGCAAATACCAGATCGGGGATATCCCGACCGTCAAAGGAAAGTACTCCGTTCATAAATACATCATCGAATATCTCGGGCGATCAGCAGAAAAAGGTGAAGCCAAGTTCCATGACCTTCTGGTCATCAAACTGGATAATTCCAACAAGATAGTGGATGCCTATAAATATACGCTGGAATGGGCCGACAGCCCCAGCCTGGCGCTCTACCGGATGGCGAATAAAGATGTTTTCCTCAAACCAGGCCTGAAGCTTGAAGCGCTGGGGTTAACCAGGGTTGTGCCGGAAAAACTGGGGCCAAAAGCTCCGGAACAGCGCCTGGCGACGCTGCCCGGAGAAAAGAAACGCCTGGGCGATGAATTTACTGCTGATGAAAAAGCTTACCTGGAAAAAGCGGATAAGGAGATCGAGTATGCGCAGGCACGGATCCGGGCCGGAGAGCTGACCCAGTCCGTTTATCAGAGCACCAAGAAAACTTTATCTGAACTGCAGGCGCAGGCCGATTTTGCCTGGAAGGGCCACGGGCCGGAGATACTGAAACCAGCGCTCAAGAAATTGGACCGCATTTATCAACAGAACCGATATCGGCTGCCTTGACCTTTCACCCCCTTCTTTTTCCAAAACATTGGAAAAAAATGAAATAATCTCGAACTCCCGCCGATATATGCCTGATGGGCATACGAACTTTATTAATCATGACCGGGGCTGTCAATCCAGAGAGATTCAAAAAAAGCCGCAATCCGGTAGTACACGCCTACGCCGCTCTGGCGATCTTCCAGGCTAAGGCTAAAAAGGGAAAACCTCCCCTCGACAGCCTCGCCCAATCCCTGATCGCTGATTGCCTGACCGCGGACAACAAGTCGAACCTGAAGGCCCTTGGCGTCTATAAAAAGCATTTCCAGAAATTTCAGTTTCGGCTCCTTCCGGGGGAAAAGTGCATGATCCAGAGAGCTTTTTACCATGAACTAGTGAAAAGAAATGATACGGCTTTTACCGAGGCAGCGGTCGATCTCCTGCAGGCGCTGGAGATCGGCGTGGACCATTTGTTCGAACTCGCGGCCGGATGACCGGGTGAATTAACGACCGACCTATCGGCAGCCGACAAAAGAAAGCCCCCACAAGCCCACTTGCTCCGGCATACTCTGCGCTTCCCAGGAAACCCCACCATCGGTCGTGCGCAGGATCACGCCCGCTGGCCTCCCGAACGCGCTCGTGCCCACGATCCAGCAGACATCCTTGTTGAGCGCCCTGGGCATCAGCAGGAAATAGCCGCCGAACCCCGAGCTTGAGCCCAATTGGTCGACCCAATTATTGCCGCCATCTGTTGTATGCAAAATATTGCCATAATCCTGCGCGATCCAGGCGGTATTAATATCCAGGGGAAAGATGCCATTGCAGTCACCCAGCACATTTTGATGCTGGCTGACCCAGTGATCGCCGCCATCAGTACTTTTAATGATCATGTAATTCCCGCCCACCGCCCAGACATTATTCTCATCCAGAGCATAAATGTCGATCAGGTTTTGCTCGGTGACCTCAAAGCTGGAATTCCCCTGTCTGACCCAGCTGGCGCCGCCATTGTTCGTTTTGACGATCGTGGCGTAACCGTTGATCGCGGTGCCGCCGGCCCAGACCGTATCCGCATCCAAAGCATAAAGCGCCTGGATCTGGACATTGGGAACATGGCTGTCATTCTTTTTTACCCAGCTCTGGCCGCCGTTCGTGGTCTTATAAATGGCCGCGTTCGCCCCGCTCGCCCAGGCCGTATTAGTATCCAGGGCGCTGAGCTTGAGCAAACCGTCGGCCACGCTTTGCCGGCTCCAGGAATTGCCTCCGTCCGTCGTACGGAGAATGATGCCGGAACCGTCCGTCTTGGTCCCCACGATCCAAACGTTATCGTTATCAAGCGCGCAGACGGAGTATAAGACCGCGTCCGTTACTTCCTGGCTGGTTCCCTGGCGGACCCAGGCGGCGCCCCCGTTGGTCGTGTGCAGGATCAGGCCGTAGCCGCCGGCAATTTCGCCCACGGTCCAGCCGACCGCCTGATGATAGTCGATCGTCGTGGTGGTGCTCAAGGTCGTAGTGGTCGGCAGGATCGTTGCCTCTTCGCAGCCCGCAATGACAAATACAATAATAAAGGACAAAG